>DASSJF010000067.1 GCA_035691305.1 bacterium | reverse complement strand
TGCGCCTCTTTCCCGACATGACGGTGCTCGAGAACGTCCTCGTCGGCATGCATGCCTGGACGCATGCCAACGCGCTGGGCGCCGTGCTGCGGCCGGCAGCCGTCCGCACGGAGGAGCGCGAGTCGGTCCAATGGGCGACGGAGGTCTTGAAAATCTTCGGTAACCGGCTCGTGCCGCGGGTGAACCATCTCGCGGGCAGCCTGTCCTATGCGAACCGGCGGCGTCTCGAGATCGCCCGCGCGATCGCGTCGCGGCCGGCGCTGCTGCTGCTCGACGAGCCGACGGCCGGCATGAACCCCGCGGAGACACTCGAGCTGGCCGACCAAATTCGCAGCCTCAAGGACATGGGCCTCACGGTGCTGTTGATCGAGCACAAGCTGAACGTCGTCAACACCATTTCGGACAAGGTCGCCGTGCTGGACTACGGCGAGAAGATCGCCGAAGGCACCGCGGAGGAGGTCCATCGGAACCCCGATGTCATCCGAGCCTATCTCGGCCGGACGTCCGCTGCTCGAGTTTAAGGACGTCGACACCTACTACGGGGAGCTCCATGCCCTGAAGCGGGTCAATTACGAGATCGGCGTCGGCGAGATCGTCTGCCTGCTCGGCGGCAACGCGTCCGGCAAGTCGACGACGATGAAGACCGTGCTGGGGCTCGTGCGGCCGACGCGCGGCACCGTCATCTACCGCGGCGAGCAGATCTCCCGGCTCTCAACCGCGGAGCGCGTCCGCCGCGGCATCGCTCCGGTGCCGGAGGCCCGCCGGCTGTTTCCGCGGATGACGGTCTTCGAGAACCTCGAGATGGGCGCGTTCACCCGCAGCGACACGGCCGGCATCGCGGACGACCTCGACCGCGTCTACGCGCTCTTCCCGCGCGTGAAGGAACGCCGCACCCAGCTGGCCGGCACGCTCTCCGGCGGCGAGCAGCAGATGGTGGCGATCGGCCGCGCGCTCATGGCCCGGCCGCAGCTGCTCTGCATGGACGAGCCGTCGATGGGGCTCTCCCCGGCCTTCGTCGAGCAGGTCTTCGACATCATCCAGACGATCAACAAGCAGGGGACGTCGATCTTCGTCGTCGAGCAGAACGCGAATATGGCGCTCAGCATCGCGCACCGCGGCTACGTGCTGCAGACCGGCCAAGTCGTGCTGTCGGGCACCGCAAAGAGCCTGCGCGAGAACGAGATGATCCGGCAGGCCTACCTCGGAGAGATCAAGACCGCGTAGTCCGTCCGCGTTCGGTTCCCGCTGTTCGGTATATCGGTATATATGAGAGGACCGGCTCCGCGGGGTGGAGAACTAGAGAGAGGTCCCAGCGTGGCGGGCGCGGCCTTATCTGCTTTTACCGATAGGGCCTTTTTCGCGGGTGCGAGCGATGGCCGGACGGTCGAGAGAGGTCACAGACGAGATCCGCCGGCGCATCAACATCCTCGATGTCGTCTCGGCGCACGTCACGCTGAAGCGATCCGGCCGGCGGTACACCGGACTCTGCCCGTTTCATTCCGAGAAGACCCCGTCGTTCACCGTCAATCCCGAGCTCGGGTTCTTCTACTGCTTCGGCTGCCACGCGGGCGGCGACGTGTTCGATTTCGTGATGCGGCTAGGCGGCGTGGCCTTTCCCGACGCGCTCGCCGACTTGGCCGATCGGGCCGGGGTGCGGATCGAACGGACGCCCGAAGAAGAGCGGCAGGGCGGCGAGCGCGAGCGCCTGCTGCGGACGGTCGCTGAGGCCGAGGCGTACTACCGCGCGCAGTTGGCCGGCGAGGAAGGCCTCGCGGCCCGACGGTACTTGGCCGAGCGCGGGGTGAGCGCGGAAGCGGTCGAGGCCTTCCGGCTGGGCTTCGCGCCCGCGGGCTGGGACGGCCTCCTGCGCGCATTGCGGTCCCGCGGCTTCGACGGGACGGCGCTCGAGCAGGCCGGCCTGGCGGTTGCCCGCGCGGGCGGGGACCCGTCCCGGAGCGCCAGCGGGCATTACGATGCGTTGCGGAACCGGCTGATCTTCCCGATCCGGGACCTGCAGAGCCGGCCGGTCGCCTTCGGAGGCCGGGCGCTCGACGACGCGACGCCGAAGTACCTGAATACGCGCGAGACCGCGCTCTTTGTGAAGGGCCGCACACTCTTTGCGCTCGAGGCGGCCCGGCCGGCGATCCGGGAGAACGGCGAAGCCGTCGTCGTAGAAGGGTACATGGACGCGTTGGCGTGTCATCAATTCGGTGTCGGGGCCGCGGTGGCGTCGCTGGGAACGGCGCTCACACAGGACCAGGTCCTGCTGCTGAAGCGGTTTGCCTCCCGTGCCGTGCTGGTCTACGATGCCGACGCGTCGGGCATGGATGCCGCGGAACGGGGGCTGGCGATCTTCGAACAGGCTGAGCTGCCCGTCCGGGTGGCGGTGCTTCCCGGAGGGGCCGATCCGGACGAATTCTTGCGGGAAAAGGGTCCGGAGGCCTTCCGCGAAGTGCTGGCAGGCGCTCGGTCGGTGTTCGACTACCGGTTCGCCATGGCCTCGGCCCGGCACGACGCAAGAACGGTGGAAGGAAAGGTGGGAATTGTAGACGAACTAAGCCAGTTGATCATTATAGCACCAAACCCGGTCCGGCAGTCGGAGTACGTCCGGTTGCTGGCGGAGCGCCTAGGGGTCCGCGAGGACGCCATCAGAGGACAGATGCGCCGTCTCGCGAAGGATCGTGACGAGCCGAGACGGCCGCCGACCGCGCCCCGGACGAGCCAGGGGGCCGTCGGGACCGCGCCGCGCGGGGCCGACGGGCGGGCAGGAGCCGAAGCACTCCTTCTACATCTTCTGGTGGCGGACGCAGCGGTGCGGAGCGCGGTTCGCGGGCTGGTCGACGCGGACGCGTTTCGAGAGCCGGTTCATCACGCCCTCGCGCAGGCGCTCCTGAATCCGGAGGCGGAAGGCCTCGAACCGGGCCGGCTTCGCGAACGGCTGCGGGATGAGCGTGTGATCTCGCTGCTGAGCCGGTTCCTGATCGAGGAACCGCCGGTGCGTGGGGACGCGCGCCGGATCGCGGAGGGGTGCCTCCGGACGATGCGGCTCGTCGAGGTAGGGGAACGGATCGACCGCCTGACGGCCGAGCACGCGGAAGCGGTACGCGGCCGAGACGACGGCCGCCGGGACAGGCTGGCGGTGGAACTGCTGGAAGCACGAAAGGAAAAGGAACGGATCAGGGAGTTGAAGGTCAGTGTCTAAACCGCGTCGCGCACAGGTCACTACCGAGTCGGAGGCCGCTACGACGAAGCGCCGCCTGGAGGCCGAAAAGGCCCTGGCCACGCTGCCGGCCGAGATGCGCCAGCTCGTCGAGCAGGGCCGCCGCCGCGGCTATGTGACCTACGAGGAAATCCAAGAGGCCGTACCCCAGGTTGAGCACACTCTGGACGAGTACGACAAGATCTACGGCATGCTCGGGGATCTCGAGATCAAGGTCGTCGACGACCCCAAGGAAGCCGAAAAGGAGAAGGAAGAGGAAGAGGCGGAGCCGGTCGAGCTCGAGCCGCTCGAAGGGGTCAGTATCGACGACCCCGTCCGGATGTACCTCAAGGAAATCGGCAAGGTGCCGCTGCTGTCATCCGCGGACGAGGTCAAGCTCGCCAAGCGGATGGAGCGCGGCGACGAGGACGCGAAGCGCCGCCTCATCGAGGCCAACCTTCGGCTTGTCGTCAGCATCGCCAAGAAGTACGTCGGCCGCGGCATGCTGTTCCTCGACCTGATCCAGGAGGGCAACCTCGGCCTGATCCGCGCGGTCGAGAAGTTCGACTGGCGCAAGGGCTACAAGTTCAGCACGTACGCCACGTGGTGGATCCGGCAGGCGATCACCCGCGCGCTCGCGGACCAGGCGCGGACGATCCGCATCCCGGTCCACATGGTGGAGACGATCAACAAGCTGATCCGCATCTCGCGGCAGCTGCTTCAGGAGTATGGGCGCGAGCCCACGCCGGAAGAGATCGGCCAGGTCATGAAGATGCCGACCGAGCGGGTGCGCGAGATCATCAAGATCGCGCAGGAGCCGATCTCGCTGGAGACGCCGATCGGCGAGGAAGAGGACAGCCATCTCGGCGACTTCATCGAAGATCAGGACGCGCTGGCCCCGGCCGAGGCGGCGTCGTTCACGATGCTCAAGGAGCAGCTGGAGGGCGTGCTCGACACGCTCACGCCCCGCGAGCGGAAGGTCCTCAAGCTGCGGTTCGGCCTGGACGACGGACGGCCGCGCACGCTGGAGGAAGTGGGCCGAGAGTTCGGCGTGACGCGCGAGCGGATCCGTCAGATCGAGGCGAAGGCGCTCCGCAAACTGCGGCATCCGAGCCGGAGCAAGCGGCTCAAGGACTTCATCGAATAGACGGCCTATCCCGGTAGACGAGGGCCCGGTCCGATCCGGCAACCGCCGGATCGGCCGCTCTCTGGACCGTCGCCTGCCGGCGACGCGGGCGCCCGAACCGGCCGCCGGTTCCTATTCGATCGACACGTACGACGCGGTGATGCTGCCGTAGCCGTCGTTCTCGCCCCGCACCCTCACGTGCTCGCCGGCCTTGAGGTCGCTGAGTTTGCCTTCCACGATCCGTCGAATCGGCGTGTTGTTCGGCACGACGATCGACGTGGTCTGGTCCTGGTAGGCCAGCTTGAGCGTGCGGCCCGAGACTCCCGAGACGACGCTCGCGACGTTCATATTGGTCATGATGTTGCCCGACTCCATCGGCCATTGACCCTTACGCGCGCTCGGGAACCCGTCGAGGATGTTCATCGAGACGGCGGTGAGCGTCCCGTCCGCCGCTTTGCTCGCAGTGATCGCGAGAAACGTCCCGATCTTCACGTCGGCGAGCGCAGCCGGCAGCCGGCGAATCACCTGCGTCTTGTCGTTCAGCGTGACGGTCGTGCTGCCCGTCTTCGTCGTGATGACGGCCGACGTCGGCGTCGCGGTCGCGATGGTTCCCTCGACCGTCGTCGCCGGCTGGGCGGCGACGCCCGGCGCGCCGGCCGTGACGAGCGCCAGCGCGAGGACGGCGGCAAACATGCTCACTCGGTGCGATGACATCGGTGCGCCTCCAAGAGAGTTCGATCACCTTGGGTGCGGTGTTGGCAAACGCGCGACGCGTTTCCTCCCGCCGTTTCGCACATGTTACAATCGGTGACGCAGTTTCGCGAAAGAGGTGGTCGCCGCATGACCGCACGGTTCCAACCCGACGCCCTGACCACGCTTGGGACGAAGATCTTCGCCGCCCTCGGCGCGCCCGATGACATCGCGCGCGTGGTCGCGCGATCACTCGTCGACGCCAACCTGACGGGGCACGACTCCCACGGTGTGCTGCGGATTCCGCAGTACGCGCAGCGGATCCGGGACGGCCTCGTCCGGCCCGCGGTGCGTCCCAAGGCGATCGAGGGGCGGCACGCGGTGGGCGTGGTGAGCGGCGAGTGGGGCTTCGGGCAGCTCGCCGGCCGCCTGGCGCTGGACGAGGCGGTGCGGCGCGCGCGAGAATTCGGGGTCGGCGCCGTTGGGGTGGTGCGGTGCAACCACCTCGGCCGGATGGGAGAATACATGGAGCGTGCGGCCGATCAGGGTTGCGTCGGATTTGTATGGGTCGGGGGGCTCGGACGGCGCGCGGCGGTGCCGCACGGCGGAAGTCAGCCCACGCTCGGCACCAACCCGATCGCCGTAGGCTTCCCCGTACAGGACGAGTATCCGTTTGTGATGGACTTCGCCACCACCGCCGTCGCGGCCGGCAAGATCATGGTCGCCCGGGCCCGGCACCTTCCGCTGCCGTCGGGCTGCATCGTCGACAAGGAGGGCCGGCCGACGACGAGCGTCGAGGACTACTACGCCGGCGGGGCGCTGCTGCCCGCCGCCGCGCACAAGGGGTTCGGGCTGTCCGTGGCCGCGGAGTTGCTCGGCCAGGCGCTGACCGGAGCCGACGCCATTCACGACGCGCCCGGCAAAGAGCCCGTTCACAATCACTCCGGCGCCCTGTTCATGGCCCTCGACCCCGGGGCGATGCGTCCGGCGGAGGAGGCGAAGGCGCAGGCGCGCCGGATCGCGGACCGGATCCGCGCCGTTCCGCCCGCCGCGGGCTTCGATCGCGTGCGGACGCCCGGCCAGCCGGAAGCCGAGTCGCGTCGCGCTCGCGCGGCCGGGTTCGAGGTCCCCGGCGACACGTGGCGGGCGCTCGTCGAGTGCGCCCGGAGCGTGGGTTTGCGGGACGAGGACCTGCCTTCGCCGGAGTAGCGGAAGAAGTTCAGGCCGGCGGCGTGAGGTGGCGGCGCAGAAACTCAGCCGTCCGGCGGTTCGCGTCGATTTCGTTCTCGCGCCGCCGGAAGCCGTGGCCTTCGTCCGAGTAGACCGTTAGTTCCGCGACGCCGCCGTTCGCGCGGACGGCGCGGGCGATCTGCTCCGCCTCGTCGGCCGGGCACCGCACGTCGTTCGCGCCGGCCAGCACCAGCAGCGGCGCGCGGATGCGGTCGGCGAAGAAGATCGGCGAGCGGTCCCGCCACAGCGCGGCGTCCTCGACGGGATCGCCCATGCGCGCGCGGTCGGCGTCCCGCAGCGTCTGGTCCTCGTGCTCGTATTCGGTAAACCAGTTGGCGAACGGGACGATCGCGACCCCCGCCGCCCAGCGTTCAGGGTGCTTGGTCAGCGCCATCAGCGTCAGGTAGCCGCCGTAGGATCCACCCATCACCGCGATGCGCTTCGGGTCGACGTATCCGCTTCCGGCGATGCTGTCCGCGGCCGCGAGGACGTCGCGCAGATCCCCGCCGCCCATGTCCCGCATGTTGGCCTCTTCGAACGCCCGGCCGAAGCCGGTCGAGCCGCGGTAGTTCGGCGCGATCACCGCGAAACCGCAGGAGACGAGGTACTGCACGAGCGGCGTCCAGCCGTTCAAGTGCTGCGCCGCCGGGCCGCCGTGCACGAACACGATCGCGGGCGCCGGCCGGTCGGAGCGCGCCCCGGGCGGCAGATAGACGAAGGCCGAGATCGGCGTGCGGTCGAACGACGGATACGTTACCAAGCTCGGACGGACGAAATCGCCGGCGTCGAGTCCCCCGACGAGGGAGCGGCTCAACCGGACCGGCGTCGCGTCTGCCGTCCCGCACAGCCAGAGTTCAAAGGGCGAGGTCGCGGCGCCGTGGAGCAGCGCGAGCGCGTCTCCGCGCGGCGAGAACACCGCGTCCGCGACGACGCCCGCCGGCACGTCAATCATCCGGGAGCCGCCGCCGAGCGTTCGCAACATGACCGTATGCGTCCCGCCTTCGTTCCGCGCGCACACGTACTGATCGCCGGCCGGCGCGACGTCGAGCAGTTCCACATCCCACTCGCCCGCGTCGAGCCACGTCACCTCCCCGGTCGCGGCGTCCACGCGCGCGACGCCGTACGTCCCGTGCGGCGTCGCGCTGGAGGACACGAGCAGGGCGCGGCCGTCGCCCGTCCAGCCGAGCGCGACGTGGTCGGCGTTCGCCGCGATCGGCAGGAGGGTCCGCTCTTCGCCGCTCGAGAGGTCGAGAACGCCGACGCCGCTGTGCGCATAATCCCACGTCCGCGTTACGGCGAGCCGGCGTCCGTCCGGGCTCCATCGCACGACGGTGCACTGGCCGCCGTCGTGCCCGGCAACGCGCTGTACGTCCGCGGTCTCGGGGTCGAGCCGGTAGACGTCGTAGGTTCCGGGCGCGGCCCGCTCGGCGGCGAACGCAAGGGCGCGGCCGTCCGGCGACCAGCGCATACTCCGGTACGCCACGCGGTCGGTCGAGGTGATCGCCCGCGGTCGTCCGTGAGGCAGGGGCTGCAGGTAGAGGTTCGGTTTCTCGTTGCCGCCGCGGTCCTGCGTGAACAAGACCCAGCGGCCATCCGGCGACGGCCGGGCGAGCGCGGTCCGCTCACCCGATACGGTCAGTTGGACCGGCCACCCGCCTCCGCGCGGCACCTGCCAGATGTTGAAGCGGCCCGTCACGTTCGTTTCGAAGAACAGGACGCGCCCGTCCGCGGACCATTCGACCGCGGCGATCCGCCGCGTGAAAAACAGAGTGTCTAGATCGAGCGGCGCCGCGCGCAGAGGCGGCGGGGCAAGCGGCTGGCTGCGGAGTCCGGCGGCGGGGGTCGGAATCATAGGATCGACTTCTTGCCCGGCCCGCTCATCTTCCTGGTAACGTAGAAGGAATGGCGGCGCGGCATTCGACCGTTTCCGATCTCCGCGTGGCCCCCGGACGCTGGCGCGCGTTGGGACTCATCGCCGCGGCGCAGATCGGGGCGATGAGCACGTGGTTCAGCGCGGCCGCGGTCGCCCCGGCCCTCGCGCGCGACTGGGGGCTGTCCGCGCCGCAGCTCGGGCTGCTTACCGTCGGGGTGCAGGTCGGCTTCGTCGCGGGGGCGCTCGGGCTCGCCGTGAGCGGACTCAACGATGTGCTCTCGTCGCGCACGGTCTTCGCGGCATCGGCGATCGGGGCGGCGATCGCGAACGGCCTCTTTCCGCTGGCGGCCGGGCGGCTCGTGCCCGCGGTCTGCCTCAGGATCGTGCTCGGAATGCTGCTGGCCGGCGTCTATCCCACGGGGATGAAGCTCATGGCGGGCTGGTTTCGCGAAGGCCGGGGCCTCGCGATCGGCACGCTCGTCGGCGCGCTGACGCTCGGGTCGGCCCTGCCGCATCTGATCGCGGCCGAGACGGCGGGCGCGTTTCACTGGCAGTCTGTGCTCGCGGCGACGAGCGCCGGCGCCGTACTCTCGGCGATCCTCGTGGCCGGCTGCGTGCGCCCCGGCCCGTTCGACGCGTCCGCGGCCCGGCTCGACCTCGGCTGGGCGTTTCGCGCGCTTCGCGATCCCGCGCTGCGCCTCGCCAACTTCGGCTATCTCGGCCACATGTGGGAGCTGTACGCGATGTGGACGTGGATCCCGGCGTTTCTGCTGGCGAGCTTCCAGGCGTCGGGTGGTCTCGGCGCCGCGGCCGACGTGCGGCGGTCCGCCGGGTTGGCAGCGTTCGCGGTGATCGGGATCGGCGCGGGCGGATGCATCGCCGGGGGGGCGGTGGCGGACCGGATCGGCCGGACGGTCACGACCGCAGGCGCGATGGCGTTGAGCGGCGCCTGCGCCGTGGCCGCCGGCCTCCTGTTCGGACGCGCCCCGTGGCTGGTCGTCGCGGTGGCGGCGGTCTGGGGCATCGCCGTCATCGCGGATTCGGCGCAGTTCTCCGCGGCGATCAGCGAGATCGCCGATCCCCGGCGCATCGGCAGCGCGCTCGCGCTGCAGACGTCGCTCGGTTTTCTCTTGACCGCGGTCAGCATCCAGGTGCTGCCGGTTGTGGTCGCGGCGGCCGGATGGCGGCCCGCGTTCGTGCTGCTGAGCGTCGGGCCGGCGCTCGGCTGCGTCGCGATGCTTCGGCTGCGCGCGCGGCCGGAATCCGCGCGGCTCGCGGGCGGACGCCGCTGACCGCCCGGGGGAGACCGCGGTTGTCGTCGAAGTGGCCGCGCGCTAGAATTCCGAGGGCGTCGTGAACTCGGGAGGTGTGCAGTGAACGCAGACATCAAGGACCCCGGGCTGGCGAAGGCCGGGTGGGACCGCATCGCGTGGGCGGACGGGGAGATGCCCGCGCTGCGGGCCATCCGGGAGCGGTTCGCGCGGGAGCGGCCGCTCGCCGGCACGCGGATCGCCGCCTGCCTGCACGTCACGACCGAGACCGCCAACCTGATGCGCACGCTCCACGACGGCGGTGCGCAGGTCGCGCTGTGCGCCAGTAACCCGCTCTCCACGCAGGACGACGTGGCCGCGGCGCTCGTGTCGGAGTGGCACCTGCCGGTGTTCGCGACGCGCGGCGAAGACCGCGACACGTACTACCGCCACATCAACCAGGCGCTCGACACGAAGCCGCATCTCACGATGGACGACGGCGCGGACCTCGTCTCGACAATTCACAACTCCCGCTCGGAGCTGCTCGGCGGCGTGCGGGGCGGCAGCGAGGAGACGACGACGGGAGTGATCCGGCTCCGCAGCATGGCCAAGGCCGGCGTGCTCAAGTATCCGATCGTCGCCGTGAACGACGCGCTGACCAAGCACCTCTTCGACAACCGCTACGGCACCGGCCAGTCGACCCTCGACGGGCTGCTGCGCGCCACCAACCTGCTCCTGGCCGGCCGGTCGATCGCCGTCGCCGGTTACGGCAACTGCGGGCGCGGGCTGGCGCTGCGGGCGCGCGGGATGGGCGCGCAGGTGATCGTCACGGAGGTCGATCCGGTCCGCGCCCTCGAGGCGCACATGGACGGCCACCGCGTGCTGCCGATGCTCCAGGCGGTGCGCGAGGCGGACGTTGTTCTCACGGTCACCGGCAATACGTCCATCGTGCGGCGCGAGCACTTCGAGGCGATGAAGGACCGGGCGATCGTGGCCAATTCCGGCCACTTCGACGTCGAGATCGATCTCGCGGCGCTCGCGGATCTCGCGGAGTCGCGCCGGCCCGTGCGCCCGAACGTCGAGGAGTTCCGGCTCCGCGACGGGCGCCGGATCTACGTGCTCGCGGAAGGACGCCTCTTGAACCTCGCGGCCGCGGAGGGCCATCCGGCGGCGGTGATGGATATGAGCTTCGCCAACCAGGCGCTGGTGATGGAGTATCTTGCGAGGCGCGGCGGAACGCTCGCCCCCGACGTCTACGGCGTGCCGCCGGAGATCGACCGGCAGGTCGCGCTGCTGAAGCTCGGCGCCTCCGGCGTGGCGATCGACCAGCTGACTCCCGAGCAGGCGCGCTACCTCGGCGGCTGGCAGGAGGGCACGTGATGCCCGGCGCGCCGTTCGCGGACCGCATGGCGGTGCTCGGCACCGAGACCGCCTTCGAGGTCTTGGCCCGCGCCCGGGCGCTCGAGGCCCAGGGCCGCTCGGTCATCCACCTCGAGATCGGCGAGCCGGACTTCGACACGCCGGCGCACATCAAGGACGCCGCGATCCGCGCGCTGCGCGACGGCTACACGCACTACACTCCGGCCGCGGGGCTTCTCGAAGCGCGCGAGGCGATCGCGGAGGAGGTCTCGCGCTCGCGCCGTATTCCGGTCCACCCTGATCATGTTGTGATCACACCCGGCGGCAAGCCGGTGATGTTCTTCACGATGCTCGCGCTGCTGAACCCCGGCGACGAGGTGATCTTTCCCGATCCGGGGTTCCCGATCTACGAATCGGTGGCGCGTTTCCTCGGGGCCAAGCCGGTACCCTGGGTGCTGCGCGAGGACCGCGAATTCCGGGCGGATCCCGAGGGGCTGCGCGCGTTGATTACGCCGCGCACGCGCCTCGTGATCCTCAATTCGCCGCACAATCCCACGGCGGGCGTGCTGTCCCGCGGGGACTTGGAAGAGATCGCCGGCATGGTCCGCGGGAAGCCGATTACCGTGCTCTCCGACGAAATCTACGGGCGGATCCTGTACGGGGCGGAGTTTGTCAGCATCGCATCGCTGCCGGGCATGGCCGAGCAGACCGTCATTCTCGACGGCTTCAGCAAAACCTACGCGATGACCGGCTGGCGTCTCGGCTACGGCGTCGCGCCGCGCGAGGTGACCGCCCGCCTCGTCCAGTTGATGGTGAACTCCAACTCCTGCACCGCCGCGGCCACGCAGCTGGCCGGCGTCGCGGCGCTGCGCGGCGATCAGGGCTGCGTCGAACGGATGGTCACGGAGTTCCGGCGGCGCCGCGACGTGATCGTCCGGGGCCTGCGCGAGCTGCCGGGGGTCCGCTGCAACGTGCCGGCCGGAGCCTTCTACGCCTTCCCGAACGTGAGCGCGATCGATCCGGACGGCGGCGCGCTCGCGGCGCACCTGTTGAACGACGGCGGCGTGGCGGTGCTCTCGGGAACCGCGTTCGGCGCCCACGGCCGCGGGTTCCTGAGGCTCAGCTATGCCAACTCCGTCGAGGCCATTACCGAAGCGCTGTCGAGGATCCGAAAGTCCCTGGAGCGATTTCCAACCAACCTCAAAAGTTGATCTTCCGGCAGCGGACCGACGACGTCCGACGCCGGCTGTTCAGCGTGTTGTTTGGCCGGCGGCGGGTGTGGCCGGAACGTACGCGAACGCGTCAACCGCCTCGCCGTCGCTCGTCTGGACGCGGACCGTCACACGGCGGTACTCGCGGCCTTCATAGGCGTCGAGCGCGGTGAGGGCTTCCCGGTCCACGTCCTCGAGCAGTCGGCCGCCCACGCGGAAGCCCGCCAGAGGATGGACGACCGGGTAGCCGATCGCGGCGTCGAGCATGCGGCGGTAGCCCTCCAGCACCGCCGGCCGCCACGCGAGGCGGCGACCGAGCAAACGCTCCACAAGGCGCTCGTTCTGCAGGGTGCCGTACACGAAGAGCCGCGACGGCATCAGGCGCGTCCGCGCCGGTGCAGCCACTCCCGCAGCGCGCCGAGGGCCGCTTCCCACCCGAGGCGGAACGCTTCCTGCGCGGCCGCCTCTCGCGATTCCTCGAGGGGTCTCATCGCGGGACCGGACGGGTCGCTGCGCCGTCCCGCGGCGGCCAGGCGCGCTTTGGCGGTGTCCGCGGCGTCTTCGAACCGCAGCTGCTCCAGCGCGGAGCGCAGTTCTTCCGGCGCGATGCCGCGCCCGACCTCCACAGGGAGATGCTCGAGCCGGTGCAGGAGCTCGAGATGCCGCTGCGCGGCTTTCGCGTCGGCGGCCTCGAACGTCTCCCGCAGGCGATCGACGGGATCTTTGACCGGCCGGTCACGGTAGCCGTCGATGAAGTACGCGGGCGGCTGATTGACGGCTTCGCACAGCCGGAGGAACGTTTCGAACTTGGGCAGTGCCTTGCCGCGCTCCCAGTCGCCGACCGCCACGCCGCTCCGCAACCCGAGCACTCGGGCGAGCTCGGTCTGACTCAGGCCCGCGCCGCGCCGCGCGTCGTGCACGCGGCGGCCGAACGCGCGCCGAAGATCCGCGGCGGTCCGCTTTTCCATGGCCTCATTATATCCAACCAACGGGGGATCAGAACAGCCGCTGCTGTTGGCGCGGCCGTTCGACGCGGCGGACCGCTTCGCGCGCCGCGTCGAACGTCATGCCTTCCTCCGTCATCAGCCGGTGCACCATCTTGCCGCCGTGTCCCGGGAGAAAGCGGGCGCCCGGGCCGGCGACGGGTTCGCCGCAGCCGCACAGGCATGCGCCCCGGCCGTTGAACGCCGGGCGCGCATGCTCGGCGCCGCTCCGCCGGCGGCGCCGGATCCAGCGGCGGAGATCTTCTTCGTCGACCCGCCACGCGCGGCCGACGCGCAGCGACGGGAGATCGCCGCGCCGGAGCAGGCGCCGCACCACGGAGGGCGAGACGCGCAGCTCCGCGGCGACTTCTTCGGGCGTGAGAAATCCGGGCCGGCTAATCCGCGGCGTCATCGTGCGGTCTTGTTGGGCTTCGGCCGGAAGGTCTCCTCCCGTGTGCGCGGGGCGGAGGTTCGCCGCCGCGTGGGGCGAATGACGCGTGTGATGCAGCGACGCCGCACGATGCAGACGATCGACTGCCACGCCGCGGGCGAGCCGCTGCGGATCGTGACCGCCGGGCTCCCTCCGCTCCCGGGCGACACGATCCTCGCGCGGCGCGCCTACATGACCGAGCATCTCGACCACGTCCGCCGATTCCTGATGTGGGAGCCGCGCGGGCACGCCGACATGTACGGCTGCATCGTCACACCTCCCGTGTCGCCGGAGGCCTTTTGCGGCGTGCTCTTCATGCATAACGAGGGTTACAGCACGATGTGCGGCCATGGAATCATCGGCCTCGTGACCGTGTTGATCGAGACAGGGCAGGTGCCCGCGCCGGGGCCGGTGGTAGCCGTCGCGATCGACACGCCGGCGGGTCTCGTGCGCGCACGGGCGTCGGTGGAAGACGGCCGCGTGCGGCAGGTGACGATGCGGAACGTCGCGTCCTTCGTTTACGATCGTCGCGTAGTCCCCGTCGACGGCCTCGGTGACGTCGAGACGGCCGTCACGTACGGCGGCGCCTTCTACGCGCTCGTCGACGCGCCGCGCGCGGGACTCGGGGACCGGCCCGGGCCGCTCGGCCGCTTGGTCGAGGCCGCCGCGGCGATCAAGACATCCGTGCTGGCGGCCGGCGCGATCGCGCATCCGCTCGAGCCTGGGATCGGAGGCCTGTACGGCGTCGTGATGGCGTGGTCGCCCCGCCGCCCCGGCGCGGATCAGACAAGCCTGACGGTGTTCGCGGACCGGGAGGTCGACCGCTCGCCCTGCGGAACGTGCACGTCGGCGCTGATGGCCGCTCGATGGGCCGACGGACGCTTGGCCCTCGGCGCACCGTTCGTCAACGAGAGCCTGATCGGCTCGCGATTTTCGGGACGGCTCGTCGAGGAGACCCGGGTGGGGGCGCACCGCGCGGTGGTGCCTGAGGTGAGCGGCGCCGCGTCGATCACCGGCTATCACACGTTCGTGCTGGAGCCCGACGACCCGCTGCCGGACGGCTTTCTGTTGCGCTGAGCGTCCGTGCTAGGGCGATCCCGTCGCCGCCTGATACGCCGTGACAAGGCGGAGATTCGACTCCGCCGCGGTGATCGCCTGGGCGCGGGCGGCGGGCGCCAGTCCCGCCACCCCGAGCGTGATCGCCGCGACGTATTCGCTGTGTGCGACGAAGCTCGTGTCCGCCAGGCCCTTCCCTGAGATCGTGGCGGTCCCGAAGTTCTCGGTCGGTCCCATCATCTTGAACTGCAGGCGCGCCCCGAGATACGTGCCGAGAAAGACCAGGGTCGTCTGTTTGCGATCGGTCGTCAACAGGATGAGACCGTCTTTCACGCTCCCCGCCGCCGTTCGCAGGGTAAACTGGCCCCCGCCGGCGGCCGCGCTCGCGCCGGGATGCAGCGCGAGGGTACCTGAGTCCACCGCGAGGCCGCCGAGCGTGCCGCGCAACACGCTCGTATACACGACACGCCGGTTCTGCTGGTCGTCCATTTCGTAGCCGGTCAGGACCGGCGGGATCTCGATCGCGTAGTAGAGGAGATAAGAAATCGCCGCGTCGACGCCGCGCGGCGCGAGTATCAGCGCGGCGGTGATGCACAGGGCGGCGGCGGCGGTGCGCCGCCACGTTAGCGGGCGTCGGCTGCGGATCAACATGGACACCGGAAATTTCGCGCCTCCGCAAACAAGACCCTTTCCGACCTGCGGAGTATAATCGAAACCACGATGGCGATCCGACGCGGTGTGATGCTCGCGATGGTGATGATGCTCGTCGCGGCGGCCTGCGCGCCGCGGACCGCCCGGGAGGCTCCGCCGCTGCCGCCGGCGCCGCATCCCCCGGGCGCGGGACCGTCGCTGGATGCGATTCGCAGCGCGGGACGTCTGCGGGTCGCCGCCGATCTCTCGAGTCCGCCGATGGCCTTTCGTGATGCGTCGGGGCCGCGCGGCTTTGACGTCGACGTGGTGACGCTGATCGCACAGGCGCTCGGCGTTCGCGCGGACATCGTCGATACGCCGCTCGCCGCGATGCGCGAAGGGTTGCCGCCGGGCGCAGATCTGGCGGCCGGGGCGCTCTCCGCCGGATTGGTGCCGGGACTCGCGACGGAGCCGTACGGCGACGCCGCGCCGGTCATCGTGTGGGGGGCGAAGACGTCGGGCGGGACGAGCGCCGAGCTGCGCGGACGGCGGGTCGCGGCGGCGGCCGGCAGCCCTGGAGAGCGGCTGGCCCGAGACGCCGGGGCGTTCGTGGTGACCACCTATCTGCCGGAGCAGAGTCTGGCAATGGTGGCGGAGGGGCGCGTTGACGCGGCGGTCGCGGGTGGACCGGAAGCGCTCGGCTTCGTGTCTGGCGGGACCGGCTTGAGAGCATCGGCCGCGGGTGGGCCCTCCGTGCCGCTCGCGCTGATCGTCCGGCCCGGCGCCGACGACCTGGCGGCATACGTTTCCGGCGCCGTCCGCGAGCTGCGCGGGAACGGCGGCCTCGATCGGCTGCGCCGCCGGTGGCGTCTGTAAAATGCCGGAGGAGCACGTGTGCCGGAAGGCGTAGTAGCACTAGGCACGGGGGCGGACGAGAGGCGGGGGGCGTGGCGGAACAGGTACGCGGAGAGACGCTTGCTCAGCGGGCCGAGGACGTGATCCGGCGGCTGCGGGGCGTGTCCGCCGTCCGCGTCGACTTGGCGCAGGGCGGGATCATCGATCGCGTCCACGTCCTCAGTACCGCCGAGCGGAGCCCCCGCGTCGTCGCGGGCGACATCGTGGCCGCCTTAGCCGCGGAATTGTCGGTGGAGATCGAGCAAAATCAAGTCAGAGTCGCGACCAAGCGGTCCGACCAGCAGGACTCCGAGCACCCTCCGGCCCGCCCCCGTCTCAAGTTCGTGGGTATGACCGTGGCGACGCTCCACGCGAGCGCCGAGGTCAAGATTCAGCTGGAGCACGACGGCGCCATCGTAGAAGGCACCGCCGCGGGACCGAACGCGGCCGCGCACCGCCTGCAATTGATCGGTGCCGCGACGCTGCGGGCCGTCGAGGCGCACCTGCGAACGCAGGGCCTCTTCTTGCTTGAGGGCTTGACGGTCGCGCCGCTCGGCGCGCGCCAAGTCGCGCTCGCGCTCGTCGCGTGGCTCGGCCCCGAGGCGGACGTGCTGAGCGGATCCTCGCTCGTGCGCGACGATCCGCGCGAAGCGGCCGTACGCGCCGTGCTCAACGCCGTCAACAGGCCGGTGGCCTGGCTCAGTCCTCGCTGAACCGCCGCAAACCGGGTATGATCGTCATCGGCTGATGCCGAGTCGCGCATTGTTCGCCGGCCGTCTGCGCGCCGCGCTGTTCGCGGCGGCATTCGCATTTGCCGGAATGGGCGCGGCGGGCGGCCCCGCCTCGCCCGCCGCCGGTGGATCGCCGTCGGCCGCGCCGCCGCGCTGGCGCGTGCCCATCTTGATGTATCACATGGTCGATACGGACGTGCCCCCGCGCGACCTCATCACGCTGCACCTGACGGTGATCGCGCCGGCGTTCGAGGCGCAGCTCAAGCTGCTGCGCGGGGCCGGCTACCGCCCGTTGAGCCTCGACGACGTGTGGGGCGGCCTCAACGGCCGTACGCCGCCGCCGCGCGGGATCGTGCTGACCTTCGACGACGGCTACCTCGACAACTACACCGTAGCGTTTCCGATTCTGAAGAAGTACGGGTGGACCGGCACCTTTTTCGTGGTCACGTCGACGATCGGCACGCGGGGCCACATGACGAAGGCGCAGCTGGACGAGATGTCCCGCGCCGGGATGGCGATCGAGTCACACGGCCAGCACCACATCGACTTCTCGCGGCTGCCGCTCGGCCTGGCGCGCACGGAGCTCGCCGAGAGCAAGCGGATCATCGCCGGCTGGAGCGGGCAGCCCGTCGCGTTCTTCGCCTATCCGGCCGGGCGCTTCACCCCGTCGCTTGAGCGGCTGCTCGGCAACCTCGGGTATCACGCCGCCGTGACGGAGGTCCCGGGCTTCACCGACGCCTCGAGTCGGCCGTTCGCGCTCGAACGCGTCCGCGTGGATCACGATGATTCGCTGTCGTCGTTTGCGCGGAAACTCGACATCACACCCCCACCGTGAAATCCCGGGGCCACGGACGGCACTTCGGGGCGCCGCGCGCCGAGGTCCGGAGCGGGTTCTGGGCACAACTCGTGCGGCGACGAGCAGGGCGTCCCGGCGGGTCGTTGCGTCGGGCCTTTATAATGGTGAGTACGGTCGTGTGAGGAGCCGTAGATGCTGAAGCTGTTTCAGGGATTGCTGGGGGACCAGAGCGAGAAGATCGTGAGGCGCTACCGCGACGAGCTCGTTCCCCAAGTCAACGGGCTCGAGGAGGACTTCGCCGGCCTCGAAGACGCCCGGCTCCGCGAGAAGATGGACGAGTTGCGCGGGCGGGCGGCGGGCGGCGAACCCCTCGCGGACCTCATGGTCGAGACGTTCGCGCTCGTGCGGGAGGCGGCCAAGCGCGCCCTCGGCCAGCGCCATCACGACGTCCAGTTGATCGGCGGCGCGGTGCTCTTCATCGGCAAGATCGCCGAGATGAGGACCGGCGAAGGCAAGACGCTCGTCGCGACGCTGCCGCTCGTGCTGAACGCCCTCGAGGGGCGCGGCGGCCATCTGGTCACCCCCAACGACTACCTGTCGCGCATCGGCGCCGGCTGGATGGGGCCGATCTACCACCTCCTCGGGCTTCGGGTCGGCGTGATCACGCACGAGTTTGGCGGCCTCTACGACCCGTCGTTTACCGATCCCGCGCACGCCGACGAGCGCCTGCGCCACTTCCGGCCCGTTCCGCGGCACGAGGCGTATCTCGCCGACGTCACCTACGGGACCAACAACGAGTTCGGGTTCGACTATCTCCGCGACAACATGGTGCTGCGGCCCGAGGACCTCGTGCAGCGGGAGCTGCACTACGCGATCGTCGACGAGGTCGACTTCATCCTCATCGACGAGGCGCGCACCCCGCTCATCATCTCCGGCCAGGTCGAGCAGTCCGTCGATCTGTACTACAACTTCGCCAAGTTGATCCCCCGCCTCGTCGATGAGCGCGACTACCACGTCGACGAGAAACTGAAGACGGCGACGCTCACCGAGGAGGGCACGACGGCGCTCGAGGGCATGCTGCGGATCGACAACCTGACCGATCCGCGGCACATTGAGCTGATGCACCACGCGCAGCAGGCGCTGCGCGCGCACACCCTCTACCACAAGGACGTCGAGTACGTCGTCAAGGACGGGCAGGTTATCATCGTCGACGAGTTCACCGGGCGCCTGATGTTCGGGCGGCGCTACAGCGACGGTCTGCATCAGGCGATCGAGGCGAAGGAAGGCGTCAAGATCGAGAAGGAGAGCCAGACCCTCGCCACGATCACGTTCCAGAACTACTTTCGGATGTACCACAAGCTGGCCGGCATGACCGGCACGGCGAAGACGGAAGAGGCCGAGCTCACCCAGATCTACAACCTGCCGGTGGTCGCGATCCCGACGCACCGTCCGATGGTACGCGAGGACCAGGCGGATTTGGTCTACAAGCACGAGAAGGCCAAGGTCGCCGCGGTCGCGGACGAGATCGGCGAGGAGCACAAGAAGGGGCGCCCGGTGCTCGTCGGTACGCGCTCCATCGAGAAGAGCGAGGCGCTGTCCGCGCTGCTGCGGCGCCGCGGCATTCCCCACCAGGTGCTCAACGCCAAGTATCACGAGAAGGAGGCGGAGATCATCGCCCAGGCGGGCCGGTCGGGCGCGGTGACGATCGCCACCAACATGGCCGGCCGCGGGGTCGACATCATCCTCGGCGGCAACCCGCCGGACGCGCAGGACGGCGAGAAGGTGCGCAGCCTCGGCGGGCTGCACATCGTCGGCACGGAGCGCCACGAGGCCCGGCGGATCGACAACCAGCTCCGCGGCCGCGCGGGGCGGCAGGGCGATCCCGGCTCCTCGCGGTTCTACGTCGCGCTCGACGACGAACTGATGCGCCTGTTCGCCGGCGAGCGGATCGCCGGCATCATGGAGCGGCTCGGCATCGAAGACGACGTGCCGATCGAGCACGGCCTCGTGACCCGCCAGATCGAAAACGCCCAGAAGAAAGTCGAGTCGTACCACTTCGACGTCCGCAAGCACGTCCTCGAGTACGACGACGTGATGAACGTGCAGCGCAAGGTGATCTATGCTGAGCGTCGCAAAGTGCTGCACGGCGAATCGCTGCGCGAGAACATCCTCAATTTCATCGAGAGTCTGGTCGCCAACATGGTCGACGTGTCCTGCTCGGGCGAGCTGCGCCCCGACGAGTGGGACCTGGAAGGGCTGCTCGACGACATGCGGACGGTCGCGCCGCTGCCGGCGGAGATCACGGCCGAGTCGCTCCGGGGACTGGCAGTGGACGAGGTGCGGGAACGCCTCGCCGGCGCCGCGCTGGCGGCCTACGAGGCGAAGGAGCAGGCGCTCGGGCCGGAGACGATGCGCGAGCTCGAGCGGCTGATTCTCCTGCAGACGATGGACCGCAAATGGATCGACCACCTGTACGCGATGGACGCGCTCCGCGAAGGCATCGGGCTCCGCGCCTACGCGCAGGTCAGCCCGTTGATCGAGTATCAAAAGGAAGGGTTCGCGCTGTTCGAGCAAATGAAGGACGAGATCCAGGAGGAAACCGTCAAGTTTCTGTACGTGGTCGAGGTCCAGCCGGCGCAGGCTCCCGCGCTCGCTGGGGCCGGGCGGCCCGGCTATCGCGTCACGGCGGAGTCGGGCGGGTCTGCGCCGGCCGGGGGCGATCGCCGGCCTCGTCCGGCGGCTTCGGCGGGGCGTCCGATGCCTGCCGGAGCGGCGGCCGCGGCGGGACGGGACGGCGCCGCCGCCATGCCACTTCGAGTGCCGAAGGTCGGTCGCAACGATCCGTGTCCATGCGGCAGCGGCAAGAAGTACAAGAAGTGCCACGGGGCGCCGAGCGCGGCGTCCTAGGATCCCGGCAAAAAATCCGCGTCCACCGGCCTCGTACCGGAGGGCGGCTTCATTCCCTACGTAACCGCGTCGATGGAAGTCCCCGCGCCCGAGGAGACCGAGATAGGCGCCGGGACGGCGGCTGAAGGGCAGCGGCCGGCCGCAGGCCGCGCGGAGTGAAAAAGGGTAACGTACCTATGATTGAACGTGATCGCGGCGCACGGCGTCGTCGTGCGGTCGCGGGCGGCCGTGAGGGAAGTAGTTTGGCCCTGGACGAACGGTCGGCGAGGGCATGGCTGCCGGTCAAGACGGGAGTTGTGCGGTCGTGCGGGTCTTGGAGCTTCACACCGACAGTCATCCCGAGGCGCTCGGAGAAGCGCGGCGGCGGGTTTTCGAGGCGATGACGCGCACCGGGCTCTTTGTGGATGCCGCGCGCAACATGGAAATCGCGGTCGGAGAGGCCCTGTCCAACATCTACCGGCACGCCTACGCCGACGGTATCGGTCCGGTATGCGTGGAAGTCTCGACCGGGGCGGGCGCCGTGATCGTCCTCGTTCGCGACGAGGGTACAGCCACCGAACCTCCCCTGATCCCTCGGCGGCTGCCGTCCCGGTCGAACGTCGACGGCCGCGGTCTATACCTGATCAGCAGGCTGGCCGACGACGTCACAGTCTCGCTCAATCAAACCGGCCATGGTGTGACGGTCCGCATGACCGCGTACTTGGAAGTGCCGGTCAGGGAGATGCTCCGAGGCGGCGGAAACACCGCCCCCGGAATCCCCGCCGGCCGGCACTAGGGGAATGAGGGTACGATCGCACTAAGTCAGCAGTGTGCGCGCCATCGCCGGCAGGGCGGGTGCAGCAGCTTCAGCGGCGCCAGGGAGGTTGTCGCCGCAGTTCGGTAGGCGCTAACGGGGCGCCCTGGGGCAGAGGAACGGTGTTCGTGTGTCATCGAAGCGGATGATGTGCTCAGCGGGCGTGCGCATCGCCGAGGCCCTCGTGACCCTCGCGGGCGGCGCGCTGCGATGAGCGAAAGGATCAAGCCCCAGCTCGAGCAGCCCGGCGTGAGAGTTTTTGGCGTCCGACGTTATCCCGCGCATCCTCGAGCAGAAGTCGGCGCGGGATATCCGGCGGCCGGCCGGACGGAGATCGGCGGTGCCGTGCTCTTGATGCAGGCGAAGGACGCGTAATCAGGCCACGCTGGTTCGCCGTGGCCGTGTCCGCCGCGGCGTTCGTGCTTGCCTTTCCGCCCTACGACCTTGGGGCGCTGGCTTGGTTCGCGCTTGTCCCGCTGATCACGGCATTCTGGCGCCGGCCGCCGCGCGACGCGTTTTGGATCGGCTACGCGTGGGGCGCGTTTGCCTACGGCGGCGTCCTCTGGTGGCTTACGGGTTTCGGCGTGCTCGTCTGGGCGCTCGCGGCGGCGCTCCTCGCGCTCGCGCCGGCGGTGGCGCTCGGGACCGCGGCCTGGGCCGGCGCCGGCGGCGCGAGGCGCGCGGTTCTCTGGATCCCCATCACCTGGACTGCGGTGGAATTTCTCCGGGGCCGGGGCTCGCTCGGCATCCCGTGGGCGCTGCTCGGAGAGTCCCAGCACGCAGCGCTCGCGGTCAGCCAAGTTGCATCGCTCACGGGTGTTTACGGCCTCACGCTCCTGGTGGTTCTCGTGAATGCGGCGGTGACACTCCTCCTCGCGCGCGCGTCTGGAATCGCGCCGGCGGCCCTCACCGCGGCCGCCGTCGCCGCCGCGCTCGGGTACGGCAGCGCCGCGCTCGCGACGCCGGTCCGGGCCGACACGAACGTCGCTCTCGTGCAGCCGGCATACGAAGCGCGGATGAGGTGGGATCCCGCGCAGGCCGCCCGCGATCTGCGAACACTCGATGCGATGACCCACGACGCCGCGCGGTCGCCGGACAGGGGGCGCGGCGCCGTCTTGGTTCTGTGGCCCGAGACCGCGTCGCCGGTCGATCTCACCGATCCGTCCACGCGCGCGCTCGTCGGGGGTTGGGCCCGGCGCGATCACACCACTCTGATCGCGACGAGCCTCGAAGGCGGCCTCACCAACTCGGCGTTCGCCGTGGCGCCCGACGGCGTCGTGGTCGGACGGTACGACAAGCACCGGTTGGTGCCGTTTGCGGAGGCGGGCGAGCGGCCCGGCCGCGGTCCCGCGCTGCTGCCGGCGCCGGCCGGCACCCTCGGGGTGGCGATCTGCTTCGAAAGCACGTTCCCCGAGCACGCGCGCGACGCGGTGCGGGACGGCGCGGCGATGCTCGCGGTGCTGACGAACGATGCGTGGTTCGATGGGCGCGCCGCGCCGCTGCAGCACGCGGCGATCGCGCCGTTTCGTGCCATCGAGGAGGGTCGGTTTCTCCTGCGCGCGGCCAACGCGGGGCCGAGCGAGATCATCGATCCGTATGGGCGTGTGGTGGCCGCGCTGCCGCTCGGCGCGCGCGGCGTGCTCGCCGGGCGGGTCGCGCCGCGCAGCGCCCTCACCTTGTATGCGCGGTACGGCGACGTCCTGCCGTGGGCGGCGGTCGCGGCATCCGCGGCGGCCGTTGTGCCGAAGCTGGCGCCGCTCGCGATCGGAGACGGCCGGGGGCGGGCGTTTGTGAGGCTCGCCGGCGCCTCGGCCCTGCCGCTGGCCGCGCTCTTCGCGGTGGACGCGATCGCGCGCTCGGTCGCGGACGGCGGAGCGGCCTGGGCCCCGGCCCCCGGCGGGGTGCCGGTCCCGCTTCCGCCGCTGGCCCTTCTCGTGGCCGCGGCCCTGTTGAGCATCCGTCGGCCGGCCGCGGAGATCGGGTTCGGACGCGGCTTCGTTCCGGCGCTGCTGGTCTCGCTCGCCGCCGTCGCGGGGCTCGCAGCGGTCGCTCTGCGCGCGTTCACGGCGCACGGCGGCGCCATGCCGGTAGCAGCACCCGCCGCAGGCTGGTGGTCCGGGGCCGTGCCGATGTTGATCGCCGGACTCGGCTTTGAGTGGTGGCTGCGGGGCGTCGTGTTTGCGGCGGCGACCACCTGGCGCGGTCCGGCGTGGGCCGTGCCCTGGGGCGCCGTGCTCGGAGCGCTCGCGTACGCGCCGCGCGGCGCGGAGGCGATGTTGTGGGGACTTATCGCCGGAGTCGTGTTCGGGCTGGTGCGGAGGCGCTGGGCGCAGGTCCCGGCGCTCGCAATCGCGCACGGCGCCGGTGCCGCGATCTTCGACTTTCTCTTCGGCCCGTGGTGAGCGCGGAACCATGGATGCTATAATGGTGCGCGTGACAGCGGACGAACTGAAGCGCTCACTCGTGACCTACCGCGAACGCCTCGACGGCATCGGGAGGCATCTTTGACCTTCCCCGCCAGCAGGCCCGCCTGACCGAGCTCGAGCGGCAAATGCAACAGCCCGGGTTTTGGGACGCGCCGGAGACGGCCCGGCGCGTCTCCCAGGACGTGTCCCGGCTGCGGGAGCGGCTCGACGGCCTTGCGCGCCTCGACCGGGAGATCGCCGACCTCTCGGAGCTCACGACACTCGCCGCGGGCGACGACACCGCCCTGGCCGACGTCGAGCGCGAGACGCGGGCGCTCGGCGAGACGCTCGATCGGGTCGAGCTCGCGACGCTTCTCTCCGGCGAGCACGACGGCAGCAACGCGATCTTGTCCGTGCACGCGGGGGCCGGCGGCACCGAGGCGCAGGACTGGGCCGAGATGCTCCTGCGCATGTACATGCGGTGGGCCGAGGCCCGCGGTTACTCGACGGACGCCGTGGACATGTCGCCGGGCGAGGAGGCGGGCGTGAAGAGCGCAACCGTCATCATCGCCGGCCCGAACGCTTACGGGTACCTGCTCGGTGAGCGCGGCGTGCACCGGCTCGTCCGGATCTCGCCGTTTGATGCCGCGCATCGGCGGCACACGTCGTTCGTGCTGATCGACGTCATTCCGGAGGTCGAGCCGGAAGAGGTCAACATCCGCGACGATGATCTGCGCGTCGATACCTATCGGGCCGGCGGTGCGGGCGGCCAGAACGTCAACAAGGTCGAAACCGCCGTGCGCATCACCCACCTGCCGACGGGTATCGTCGTGCAGTGCCAGAACGAACGCTCTCAGTACGCCAACAAGCTCACCGCGATGAAGCTGCTTCAGGCCCGGCTGTACGAGGCGCAGGCGAAGGAGCATTCCGAAAAGCTCTCCGCGATCCGCGGCGAGCACCGGGACGCGGCGTGGGGCAACCAGATCCGCTCTTACGTGCTGCACCCGTACACGCTTGTCAAGGATCACCGCACCGGCCTCGAGGTCGGCAACGCCCAGGGCGTGATCGACGGCGCAATTGATCCGTTCATCGACGCCTACCTGCGGCGCGGGCAGCCCGCGGCCGCCGGCGACACCGAGCGCCGGCCGGCACCCCCGGTTTCATGAGCGTTTCGACGGCGCCGGGCGCGCGCGGGATGGTCCGGGCCTCGCGGTGGAAACCCGGCGCCTTGTGGCTGGCCGCCGTCGTGGTGTTGACCGCGGCCCTTGCCGCGAGCCTCGCGGCGCCGTCGGTCGCGGGTACGGCGCTGCGCCTCGCGCTCGTGCGGTCGTTCGGAACGCCCGACGTCGCGGTCAGCGTGGAGGCGCAGCCGGCGTCGGCCGTATGGTGGGGTAACATCCGATTGCTGTCGGTCGCGGCGAGATCGCTCCGCATCGGCCGCCTCGACGTCGCCGGGTTCGAGGCGATCATGACGCACGTCGTGGTGGACCCGGTGCTGCTCTACGGCCGTCGCGAGCTCGTCGTGCGGTCGGTGGGGGCCGGCGTCGCCCGCGTCACCGTGACGGCCGACAACTTGGCGCGCCTCCTGGCCGCGCAGCCGTCGGTGAAGCGTGTGGCGGTGCGTCTGAGTCCGGGGACCATCCTGTTGGACGGGACGGTGAGCGTGTTCGGCGCGGAGTTGCCTGCGTCGGTGGCGGGCCACCTCGTGGTGCGTGACGCGACGCATCTCGATCTGGTCGCGGATCGGGTGACGGTGATGAACGGCCTGCCCGTCCCGCCCGACGTGGCGTCTCGGCTCGACGCGTCGATCAATCCGATTCTGGACATCGGCCGGCTGCCGTTCGGGCTCCACCTGACGAAGGTTTCGATCGGCGACGGCGTTCTGATGCTGCAGGCCGCCGCCGGTGCGCCCGCGGTCACGGGCGGCACGCCGTGAGGGCGCTTCTCCGCATCTGGCGGCAGTTTCCGACGCTGGTCCTGTGCGTAGCCGCCGGGCTCGCGGCCTCGGGGGTCCTACTCGCCGGCCGTATCGCCGTCGAACGGTCGTACCGCACCGTGGAAATCACTGTGGACGGCGACGACTGGGCGACGCTCGCGCGCCTCCGGGGGATCGATCGCGAGGCGCTCTACGCGGACTTGTACAAGCACGGCGTCCGGAGCGTCACGCTCTACGCGGCGTCGCTGCGGCGCCTCGCGGACGACGGTCTCATCACTTACAACGCCGGCAGCGACGCGATCGACGCGGCGCGCGCCGAGGCGCTCGCGCCGCCGCTGGCCCGGCTGGCCGGCCGGCTGCGCATCGACGCGACGTACGTGCAGGGATCGCCCGCGGTGCTCGAGCTCGTGCGTGCGGGCATCGCGTTGCAGCGGGGCGCGGATGCGGCGAAGATGGTGGGGCCCGGCGTGCTGGAGATCGCGGGTCGCGGACGGGATCTCGAAGACCTGTCGCTCGGGATGGCACCGGACGAGGTCGAGGCGGCGCGGGCCGCGCATCTCGCGACCGAGCCGCGCGTCCGGAACTTCCGCGAGGTCGCGCCCGGCGGCGTCGACACGTTCTTCGAGTCGCTCGCCAAGTTCGGGCAGGCGTTTACGCTGATCTTCGACCGCGACCAGGTCCTCGGCTACGACGATCTTGTGCCCGACGTCGCGGCCGCGATCAAAGCGCACGGGTTCGCGTTCGGACGGATCGAGGCGTTCACCGCCCGCCGCCGGCAGAAGGGGGAGGAGCAGTTGGCGCTGCTCGCCGCCCCGCACGTGATCCGTGTGTTCAGCCTGGCGCCGGAGGAGCTCGCCGGCCTCACGCCGGCCGCGGCCCGCGACAAGTACGTTCTGGCCGCGCACGAGCGGAACGTCCGCATCCTCTACGTACGTCCGTTTCTCTCCACGTCGGCTGGCGTCGATCCGATTCGGGCGAACCTCGAGTACGTGGGGTCGATCGCCGACGAGCTGACCCGCAGCGGCTACAAGCTCGGCAAGGCCGTGCCGCTGCCCAGCGCCGGGACGCCCGCGCCGTGGTTCGTGCTGGCCGCGCTCGGCGCGCTGGCCGCGGGAGCGCTCGCCGCGGCGGAGACGGGCGGCGCGCTCGGCTACGCCGTCCGGCCGGCCTGGCTGCACGCGGGCGTCGCCGCGGGCGTCGCGATTACGCTCGCAACGATCATGCTCCATCACGTGACGCTCTGGCGGGAGCTGCTCGCGCTGCTCGCGGCGCTCGCCTTTCCGGTCCTCGCGATGCTGTCGTTCGTTCCGGGCGCCCGGCGGGAGACGTGGCCGGACGCGCGCCTCGGCGGCCGTGCGGCGCTCGGGCGGAGCCTCGCCGGCCTGTGGGTGATGTCCGCGGCCTCGTCGCTCGGCGGCTTCATCGTGGGCGCCCTGCTCGCCGAGTGGCCGTTCATGATGGAGCAGCGTATCTTCCTCGGCGTGAAGCTGCTGATCGTGCTGCCGGTCGTGATCGTCGGCCTGGCGGTCGCGGCGTCGCAGGCGGGTCCCGAAGGGGTCTGGCCGCGCGTGCGGGAGTGGCTGCGCCAGCCGCTGCGCCTCGAGTACGGTATCCTGCTGATCGTGATCGGCGGGGCCGCGCTGTTTGCGCTCGGCCGCACCGGCAACACCGGGCTGCCGGCGCTCGGCGGAGCCGAGGTCAAGCTGCGCACGGTGCTGGAGCGCGTGCTTGTCGCGCGGCCGCGCACGAAGGAGTTCCTGGTCGGCCATCCGGCGATGATGCTCGCGATCGCGGTCGCCTTCCTCGGCGCGCGGCGCTGGGTGCTGCCGCTCGCCATGGCCGGCGCGGTCGGACAGACGAATTTGGTTGACTCGTTCTCGCACATCCACACGCCGCTGGTCTACGTAATCGAGCGCACGGTGTACGCCCTCGTCATCGGGTCGGTGCTCGGCGCGGTGCTCGTCGGTGTGCTGCTTTGGACGCGGCGCTGGTGGCGTCTGCCGGCGCCCGCCGCGGGCGGCGCCTCCCGGGGGGCCGCCGCGGGGCGGCGCCCCGGCGCGGGGAAGCCGTCCGCCGTGCCGTCGAGTCCGCCACTGACGGATTACGGCCGGGGGTAACCGCGCGGCCGTGTCCCGCCGGTTGTGATGTCATCGTTGCCGGCCAGTCCGCCGCAGGCGGTCGGCCGGCTGTGAACCGGATCGTTCTCTCGGGCTACTATGGATTCAACAACCTCGGTGACGATGCGGTGCTGGAAGCGACCGTCGCCGAGTTGCGGCGGCGCCGGCCGGGGCTCCAGATCAGCGTCCTCTCGGCGTCTCCGGAAGCGACCGCACGCGCCTACGGCGTCGATGCCGTCCCTCGGTCGCGTCCTCGGGCGGTGATGCGCGCGCTGCGCGCCTCGGACCTGTTCCTCTCCGGCGGCGGCAGCCTCTTTCAGGACAGGACGAGCTGGCGGAGTCCGTGCTACTACCTCGCCGTGCTCGCCGCCGCGCGTCGATGGGGCCGCAGGACGGCGGTGTATGCGCAGGGCTTCGAGCCATCCCGGCGCGCCTGGGTTCGCGCGGCGCTGCGCCGCGTGCTGAACAGGGTGGACCTCATCACGGTGCGCGACGTCGCGTCGGCTCAGGTACTCGCGGACGCCGGCGTGCGCGGGCCGCGCGTGGTCGTGAGCGCCGACCCGTCGTTTCTGCTCGATCCCAAGCCGACGCCCGCGGTCGAACGCGAGCGCGCCCGCTGGGGTGGGGGACTCCTCTTCGGCCTCGCGGCGCGGCCGTGGGGAGATGGGCGCGTGCTGGAGGCGGTGGCCGCCGGCGCGCGCGCGGCGGGCGTCCGGTTCGGTGCGCGCTGGGTGCTCCTCCCGATGCATCTGCCGCACGACTTGGGCGCCGCGGAGGCGATCGCCGCGCGCCTCGACGGGGCGATCGTCGTGCGGGAGCCGTTCAGCGCGCGCGAGATGCTGGCGCTCGCCGGCGGGCTCGACCTGCTCGTGGGGATGCGGCTCCACGCGCTGATCTTTGCGGCGTCGCAGGCCGTGCCGATCGTGCCCGTCGCGTACGATCAGAAGGTGGCCGCGCTGGGGGATGAGCTCGGCGAGGAGCGGCCGCTGTCCGTGGACGATCTTGACGCCGAGGCGCTTGCGGCGCGCATCGGCGCGGCGGCGGGGGACCGGCCGGGGGG
>DASSJF010000066.1 GCA_035691305.1 bacterium | reverse complement strand
GGTCGCGTCGCAGGCCGGCACGTCCGTATACCGGCGCCTAGGCTTCGAAAGCCACGGCCGGCGCCACATCTTCCTGCGCGGAGATCCGTACCGCTAGGCGCACCGAGCCGGAGTCCCCCTCCGCGTATGCGCCTTGACAACTTCCTAACGCCGTTAGATTATTTGTAATGGGTGAGGTTTAATTATGGGCGTACGTGAACGCCGGCAACGGGAGCGCGAGGAACTTCGGCGGGCGATTTTGGACACCGCGCGGGAGATCGCCGCGGGCGAGGGCTGGGCGGCCGTGACGATCCGGCGCGTCGCCGAGAAGATCGAGTACAGCCCGCCGGTCATCTACGAGCATTTCAGCAGCAAGGAAGAGATCGTGATCGAGCTGATGCGCGAAGGCTTCCGCCGCATGCTTGGGGAGATGCGCGCCGCGCGGGATGCGCAAAAAGACCCGGTGGACGCGCTGCTCGCGATCGGCCAGGCGTACTGGGCCTTCTCGGTCGCCCACCCGGAGATGCACCTCGGAATGCACGGGGAGACGGCGTTCGAGGCCTGTATGGTCCGGCCGTACACGGCGAGCGGCAAGAACGGCGCGGAATCGCCGGCGCCGCCGCGCCACCGTCCGTTCGAAGAAGTCCACGACCGGAAAGAGTGGGACGAGTTCTTCCGGACGCGGCCGGCCGCGCCGCCCCCGGACGAGCCGTTTCCCGAGACGCGCGAGATCTTCCTGACCGTGCGCGACGCACTGGAACGCGCCCTCGGCCCGCGCGCCGGCGATCTCGAGAGCCTTTCGTGGAAGGTCGTGACCCTCTGGGGCTCGACCCACGGCATCGTGACGCTCGCGATCGCCGGGATGATTCCGAACGGCCGCGAAGCCGGTGGCCGGCTCGTCGCCAAGATGCACCATGACCTATTCTCGGCCTGGCGGACGGAGGCAAAGCCGCGGCGCCCCGTGTCGGGCCGCGCCGCCCCGCCGTCGCGCGGCAGGGCCGCTTCCCGGCGAGGCGGGGCGCGCGCCAAAGCGCGGACGCGCTGACCGTGTCGAGCCGGCCGTCTTGTAAACGACTAGAGAAGTGAACCGGTGAGCAAGCCGCGCAGCCTCGGGCCAAAAGCCCTTCGGCGCGTGGGACTGGGGGAATCGGACATGCGGATGCGGGTCGGGCTCGTAGGGATCGCGGTGGTGGCCGTCCTGGCGTTGTCTTTCGTGGTTCGCGGGATGGGACGTCCCGCCCCGCCGACGCAGGCCGCCGCGCCCGACGTCGCGCCGGTGACGGTTGTCCCGGCGACGTCCGGCGACGTGGTGAGCCGCGTGCTGGCCACAGGGACCGTCACAAGCATCCGCGATGCGAACCTGGGCTCCAAGCTGTCCGGCCGCGTCGCCGCCGTGCTCGTCGACGAGGGTACGCACGTCGCCGCCGGCGCGCCGCTCCTCCGGCTTGACACGAGCGACCTCCTCGCGCAGCAGGCACAGGCGCACGCCGCGGTGGCGGCCGCCCGCGCCCAGCTGCAAAAGGTGCTGACCGGCGCGCGTCCGCAGGAGCGCCAGCAGAGCGTGGACGCCGTCTCGCAGGCGCAGGCCGCCCTTGAGTCTGCCCAGGCCTCGGTGCGGCTCGCGCAGGCCACGGTGGGGCGCGACCGCACCCTGCACGCACAGGGCGCGATCTCGCAACAGGACCTCGATCAGGCCACCACCCAGTTGAGCGTCGCGCAGGCCCAGGCCGCGCAGGCCCAGGCCGCCTACGACTCCGCCGTGCAGAACGCCGCCCTCGTGCGCATCGGATCGCGCGAAGAGGACATCCAGGCCGCCCGCGCGCAGCTCGCGCAGGCGCAGGCCTCGCTGGCCGCGATCGACGTACAGCTTCGGGACTCGACAATTACCGCCCCGTTCGCCGGGACGATTACTAGGCGCAGCGTGGAGCCCGGCCAGATCGTCTCGCCGGCAACGACGTCCAACAATCCGTTGCTCGTGCTGAGTCAGGTCGACGATGTGTACGTCGAGTTCATCGTGCCGGCGCAGCATCGGTTCGAGCTCCGCGCGGGGCAGATGGCCCTGCTCGGGGTGGACGGCCTGCCGGGCCAGACGTTCGAGGGCGTAGTCGAGCTCGTCCGTCCGGCCGCGGACGCCGCGAGCCGGTCGTTCGGCGTGCGCATCCTGCTCCACAACACGGCGGGCGCGCTGCGGCCCGGGATGTTCGCCCGCGGCGCGATTACGGTGGGCGTCCGTCACAACGTGCTGCAGATCCCCGAAGGGGCCGTCGTGACCGCGGCGTCAGGACCCATGGCGTTCGTCGTGCGCGACGGCCGCGCCGTCCGCCGCACCCTCACGCTCGGCGAGCACCACGACGGCAAGGTCGACGTCACGGCCGGTCTCCGCGCCGGCGAGATGGTCGTCGTCTCCGGCCAGGACGCGCTGACGGACAACCAGGCCGTCACGGTCCGCCGGTAGGCCGGGGGAGGCACACCGATGCAGTGGCTCGCGGGAATCTCCGTCCGCCGTCCCGTCCTCGCCGCCGTCATCATCCTGGCGATGGTGTTCCTCGGCGCGTTCTCCTACGCCGGTCTCAAGGTCGAGCGCTTTCCGAACGTCGACATCCCGTTCGTCATCGTGACCGTGGTGGACCCCGGGGCTTCGCCGGAAGAGATCGAGACCGACGTCACCAACAAGATCGAAGACGCGGTCAGCTCGGTCAGCGGCGTCGACCACACGCAGTCGACCTCGGCCGAGGGCGTCTCCATCGTCGCCATCCAGTTCGTCCTGGAGAAGAACATCGACGTCGCGGCCCAGGACGTGCAGAACAAGATCAACGGCATTCCGGACCTCCCGGCCGGCATCGATCCGCCGGCCGTTCTGAAGTTCGACCCGAGCGCGATTCCGGTGATGACGCTCGCGCTGTCGGCCAACAAGCCGGTCCGGGACCTGTCCGAATACGCGGACAAGACGCTGCGGCCGCAGCTCGAAGGCGCGAATGGCGTCGGCCAGGTGACGCTGATCGGCGACCAGGCCCGCCAGATCAACATCTGGGTCGACCCGGACAAGCTCGCCGCGTACGGGCTCCCGGTAACGAATATCCTGAACGCGGTGCAGAACCAGAACGTTCAGCTTCCGGCGGGCAACGTCGATCAGGGCAACACCCAGCTCACGCTGCGCGCGCTCAGCCGTGTCACCTCTCCAAACGAGCTCACCACGGTCGGGGTCGCGATGCGCGGCGGACGCCCGGTCACGCTCGGCGATGTCGCGACCGTCGAGGACGGGGCCGCGGACGCGGTGACGACGGCCAACGTCGACGGCACTCCCACGGTGCTGCTGCAGATCACCAAACAGTCCGGCGCCAACACCGTCAACGTCGTCGACGCGCTGAAGGCGCGGTTGAAGAGCATCGCGCCGCTGCTGCCCGCCGGCTACAACCTGCGGGTCGTTCGGGACCAGGCCGTCTTCGTGGAGGCCTCGACCGGCGCGGTGCAGGAGCACCTCCTCATCGGGTCGCTGCTGGCCGCGCTCGTCGTGCTGCTGTTCCTCCGCAACTGGCGGCCGACGATCATCGCCGCGCTCGCGATCCCGACGTCGATCATCAGCACGTTCACGCTGATCTCGGCGCTCGGCATGACCCTCAACATGATCACGCTGCTCGCGCTGGCCCTCGTCGTCGGCATCGTGATCGACGACGCGATCGTCGTGCTCGAGAACATCTACCGGCTGATGCAGGAGAAGCGGCTGCCGCCCGTCCAGGCGGCAATCGAGGGCACGCGCGAGATCGGCCCGGCCGTGACCGCGACAACGCTCAGCCTGATCGCGGTGTTCCTGCCGCTCGCGTTCATGAGCGGCATCGTCGGCCAGTTCATGAAGTCCTTCGGCTGGACGATGGCGTTCTCGATCGCGGTCTCGCTGCTCGTCAGCTTTACACTCACGCCGTCACTGTCCGCGCGGTGGCTTCGGCCGGCGCGCCCGAAGGCGGCCAACGGCGCGTCCGGCGCGGGGAGCGGCGCCGGCCCCGCGGTGCGCGTGACCGCCGACGGCGCGGTGGTCGACACGGGCCTGGCCGCGGACGCCACCGCCGAGCGCGGGCGCTTCTACGGGATGCTCGACCGCGGCTATCACCGGCTGCTCGAGCGGGCGCTGCGACGGCGGTGGGCGGTGGCCGCGCTCACGCTCGTGACGCTCGTCAGCATCGGCCCGCTCGGCGCCGCCGTGCACAAGAACTTCCTGCCGGAGGACGATCAGTCGCAGCTCGAGGTCGTCGTGCGCGCGCCGGAGGGCTGGACGCTCGACGCGACCGACCGCTTCGGCACGCAGCTCGCGTCGGAGATCCGCCGGCTGCCCGGGGTGGACTACACCCTTGTCACCGCCGGCGATGATCCGCAGCACACGCCGAACCGCTTCACGATCTTCGTGAAGCTCGTCGACATCGGCAGGCGCCACCTGCCCCAGAACGCCTACTACCGTCTGATCCGGGAGCGGATTCTGGCGCGGTACGCCTACCTCGGTCTGCAGAGCCAGGTCGAGGCGACCTCGGAGTTCGGCGGCAGCGGCGGCTTCCAGCCGGTCGACTACGTCGTGAGCGGCCCCGATCTCGCCGTGCTGACGCGGACCGGCGACCGCGGCCTCGAGGTGCTGCGCTCCATTCCGGGCGTGGTGGACGCGCGGTCGTCGCTCGTGAGCGGTGCGCCGCAGCTCGGCATGCGCGTGGACCGCCAGCGGGCGGCCGACCTTGGCGTCAACGCCGTCGACGCCGCGAACGCGATGTACATGCTGGTCCAGGGCATCGAGGTGAAAACGGCCAAGTACACCGAGGCCGGCCAGCAGTACAAGATCGTCATCCGCGCCGACAAACTGCACCGCAGCAACGAGCAGGTGCTGGCGGAGCTGCCCGTCGCGTCCTCGACCGCGGGGCTCGCCGCGCTCGAGCAGGTGGTCGCGACGAGCCGTGGCGCGGGACCGAGCGAAATCACGCACTACAACCGCAAGCGGCAGGTCGAGCTCACCGCGAATCTGCTCCCGGGGACGTCTCAGGGCGCGGTGCTGCAGCAGCTCGACCGCAAGATGCGCGCCCTCAATCTCGGGCCGGCGTACGATCTGACCTTCACCGGTCAAGCCCTCGAGCAGGGCCGGCAGGCCGCCGCGTTCATGACCTCGTTCATGCTGTCCTTCGTCTTCATGTACCTGGTGCTCGCGGCCCAGTTCGAGTCGTGGATCCATCCCGTGACGATCCTGCTTTCGCTGCCGCTGACCGTGCCGTTTGCGCTGCTGTCGATCCTGCTGCTGAACGGCTCGCTCAACATCCTGTCCCAGCTCGGGATCCTGGTGCTGTTTGGGGTTGTGAAGAAAAACGCCATCCTCCAGATCGACCGCGCGAACCATCTCCGGGCGGCGGGTCTCGACCGCAACGCGGCGATCATCCAGGCGAGCCGCGACCGGCTGCGGCCGATTCTGATGACGACGATCGCGTTCGTGGCCGGCATGATCCCGCTCGCGATCAGCCGTGGGGTGGGGGCGGAGACGAACCGCGCGATGAGCTCGGTGATCATCGGCGGCCAGGTGCTGTCGCTGCTGCTGACGCTCGTCGCTATCCCCGTGATCTACTCCTACTTTGACGATCTTCAGCGCATGGGCGTGGTCCGGGCGATCGCTCGGCGCTTCGCACGCCGCGGAGGGGCCGCCGGCTCCGCGCAGGCGGCGTTCGGCTCAAGTCCGCCCCCGGCCTCGCAGGGCGCCGGCGGCTCCGAGTAGGGCGAAGCATTGGGACGTTTGACGCGTCGAAACGCGAGGGATATGCTGAATGAGCAGTCAGTCATTTCCCCTGGTTCCTGTTGCCGCGGAGGCGTCCGCTTGAGATGGCTCGCCTGAGCACGACGGCCCGTGCGGTCCGGACGGGTGAGCGGCGCTCGCAAATCCTGCACGCGGCACTCGAGGTCTTCAGCCGCCGGGGCTTTCACGGGGCGACGATTCGGGAGATCGCGTTGGGCGCTCGTCTGGCCGAAGGGACGATCTATCTCTACTTTCCGAGCAAGCTTGACGTGCTGCGCGGCGTGATTGGGTTGATCGCGGAAGACGGGCCGCCGCCGCGGCCGGATGAGTTCGCGCCCGGCGACGACGAGAGCTTCGTTCAGGCCTTCGTCGACGCCCGCGTCAAAACGCTGGCCCGACACGCCTCGTTCATCCGCCTCGTGGTCCACGAGGCGGATCTGCACGAGGACGTCCGCCGAGAGTTCTTCCGGCGGCTGCACGAGCCGTTCGTTGAACGGTTCCGCGCCTATCTCGAACGGCGGATCGCGGACGGCGCGTTCCGTCCGGTGAATACGGAGGTTACCGCGTCGATCTGCTTCCGCATGGTGATGAGTTACATCATGACGCAGCACGTGCTCGGGCTCGTCGGCGTCAAGTTCGACGACGAGGAATACCTCGGCGAGATGGCGGCGCTTATTCTAGGCGGACTCAAGCTTCCGCCGGCCGTGCCGTCTTCCGCGCCCGGCGCGATCAAGAGGGAGGACTGAGATGCGTTTTTGGTTTGTTCGCACGGTTGCGTTCGTTACGCTGGCGGCGACCGCGCTGCTTCCGCTGACCGCGGCCGCACAAACGCAGCCGACCCCTCCGGCTCCGTCAACTCCGGCTCCGTCAACTCCGGCGCCGGCGAGTCCGCCGCCGCGGCCCGCGCCGTTGGCGATCCCGTCCGTGCCGCCGGTCCCAATCGTCGGCGGCGGCGCGCCGCTCACGCTGATCGACGCGGTCCGCCGTGCGCTGGAGCAAAACCTCTCCGTGCGCCAGGCCGCGTTCCAAGTCGCGATCGCGCGCGCGCAGGTGGGACAGGCGGACGCCGGACTCTGGCCGACGGTGTCCGTCGGGGCCAGCAACACGCAGGCGACGGCGCCCGGCACCTCGACCTTGGGCGGCGCGATCAACATTCCAAGCGCCGGGATCACGAACGCCCCCTTCACGGCGGTCGTTCCCGGCACGTCGACGCCGCAGTGGAACGTCCACGGCATCGTCAACTACTCCGTCTACAGCGGCAACGCGGTGCAGGACCAGATCGCGATCGCGCAGGCCAACCTGCGCGGACAGGAAAGCGCGTTCGCGGCGACCGCCGGCCAGACCGTGCTCGCCGTGCGTCAAGCCTATTTCAACTACGTGCAGAGCATCGAGCAGGTCGCGGCCGCGCAGCGCGCCGTGGACGCGTCCCGGGAGAACGTGCGGGTGACGCAGGCCCAGGTCAACGTCGGCACGTCACCGCAGTTCAACCTCCTCCAGGCCGAGGTGCAGCTTGCGCAGGCGCAGCGAACGCTGACCCAGACCAAGGCCGCCGCCGTCCAGGCCGAGCAGCAACTGGCGGCCGTCGTCAACCTCCCGATCTCGACCGCGATCGACGCGACGACGCCGATGGGCCTGCCGACGCCGCCGCCGGACGTCGAGGCGCTCGTAAAGCAGGGGCTCTCCAACCGGCCCGAGGTCGCGCAGGCGCAGGCCGCGATCCAGGCGACCGAGGCCGCGGTCGATCTGGCCGCGGCGGGGCTGCGCCCCATCATCACCCTGACCGGCGGTCCGCAGGTCCTATCCAACAACCTCTCCACGAGCTCGAACGTGACCTGGTCCGCCACGCTTGCGTTGACGCTTGCGATCTTTGACGGCGGTCTCACGCGCGCCAAAGTCGACCAAGCCCGCCAGCAGCTGGCACTGTCGCGCGTACAGCTTGCGCAGACGCAACAGACGGTGGAGGAGCAGGTGCGCGCCGCGTACCTCAACCTTCAGCAGGCCGCGGAATCGCTCACCTCGGCGCAGGCGGGCCTCACCGCCGCGCAGGAGGCGCTGCGGATCGCGAACGTACGGTTCCAGGCCGGCGTCGGGACGCAGCTCGAGGTCGTGACGGCGATTCAGAACCTCGCCGCGGCCGACGCCGCGGTGGTGCAGGCGTTGTTCCAGTACAACCTCGCCCTCGCCCAGATCGACCAGGCTGTGGGGACGCAGATCACGCTCTGATGGCCGACGCCTCCAGCGCACGGCGCCGCCGGCGGCCGATTCTCTTCGCCGTGCTGGCCGCCGTCGTACTGGCGGTGATCGCGTGGGAAGCCGGCCAGGGGTATCTGCGGCGCGCCGACGCCGGGAAGCTCTTCGGCTCCGGGTCGATCGAGGCGACTCAGGTCGACATCTCTCCCAAGATCGTCGGCCGCATCATCAAGCTCTACGCGGCGGAAGGCGACACGGTCCGCGCCGGGCAGGTGCTGGTCAGGCTCGACAGCCGCGATCTGCAGGCCCAGGTGGACCAGGCCAGCGCGAACATCGTCGCGGCCCAGGCCAAAGTCACGCAGGCCGCGTCCGCGATCGAGACGCAGCAACAAACGACCGACACTCAGGTCGCTCAGGCCCGCGCGGCGCTCGAGGCCGCGCGGACCCGCGTGCCGCAGTCGCAGACGACCGTGACCCTGCAGGGGCAAACCGTCGAGCAGGCCATTCAGCAGGCGCGGGCACAGCTCAGCGCGGCACAGGCGCAGGCGGCCAGCGCGCGGTCGAACCTGGCGAAGGCGCAGGCGGACTACGCGCGGGCCAAAGCGCTGTTCGCGGAGGGCGCCATCTCCGCCCAGGACGTCGACGCGGCTCGGGCGGCTTATGACGCCGCGGTCGCCGCCGATCGGGGCGCCCGCGACGCCGTCACGCAGGCGCAGGCCGGGCTCGCGACGGCGCAGTCGAACCGGCTGCAGGTGCCGATCCAGGAGCAGAACGTCCGCGCAAACCAGGCCGCGGTCGGTCAAGCTCAGGCCGCGCTCGCCACCGCGGCGGCCGGCTACACGGTGGTCGAGCAGCGGCGCCAGGATCTCGCCGCGGCCCGCGCGGCGCTGGTTCAGGCGCAGGCGACGCTCCGCTACCAGCAGATCCTGCTCGGGTACGCCACCATCGCCTCGCCGATCGACGGCGTCGTGCTCACCCAAAACAACCAGGAAGGCGAAGTCGTCGCGGCGGGCGGCGCGATCTACACGATCGTGAACCCCGGCGATATGTGGCTGCGCGTCTACATTCCGGAAGACCAGATCGGGCAGATCCACCTCGGGCAGCGGGCCGACATCATGGTGGACACCTATCCCGGCCGGACATTTCCGGCCCGCGTCTCAGAGATCAGCACCCAGGCCGCGTTTACGCCGATCAACGTGCAGTCGCGGGAGAACCGCGTCAAGCTCGTCTACGGGGTGAAGCTGCAGCTCACCAACCGCTACGGCGAGCTGAAGCCGGGGATGCCCGCGGACGCGACGATCTACGTCGGGCCGCCGCGATGACCTCGTGCGCGCTCGACGTCGCCCGCGTGACGCGGCGGTTCGGCGAGCGCACGGCGGTGTCGGACGTGACCTTTCAGGTGCCGCGCGGGGAAGTGTTCGCCCTGCTCGGTCCCGACGGCGCGGGGAAGACGACCCTGCTGCGGATGTGCTGCGGGGCGATTCCGCCGACGTCCGGCCGCATCATCGCGGACGGGACCGACATCGCCCGGAATCCGCTCGTCGCGCAGGCCGGGATCGGCTACATGCCGCAGCGCTTCAGCCTGTACGGCGATCTGTCGGTCCGGGAGAACCTGGACTTCTACGCGGACCTCTTCGACGTGCCGCGGGAGGGCCGCGCCGCGAAGACGGCCGCGCTGCTCCGATTCGCCGGGCTGACGGACTTCCACGGCCGCCTTGCCCAGGCGCTCTCGGGCGGCATGAAGCAAAAGCTCGCGCTCGCCTGCACGCTGATCCACTCGCCGTCGCTTCTGCTGCTCGACGAGCCGACGACGGGCGTGGACCCGGTGTCGCGCCGAGAGTTCTGGCGGCTCCTGTACGAACTGCACCGCGGCGGCGCCACGATCGTCGCCAGCACGCCGTACATGGACGAGGCGGAGCGGGCCACGACGGTCGGCTTCATGTACGAGGGCCGCCTGATCTCGGTCGAGCCGCCCGACGCGATGCGCCGGCGGATGCGCGGCGAGGTGGTGGAGCTGCTGGCGGAGCCGCGCGAGACCGTGCGCCGGGTGCTCGCCGCGTCCCCGTACGTACTGTCGCACATGGTGTTTGCGGACCGGCTTCACGTCGTCGTGCGGAACGCCGCGGAGGCGGTGCCGGCGCTGCGCGCCGATCTCGCCAGGGCCGGCGCGACGGTGCTCGAGGCCGAACCGATCGCGCCGTCGCTCGAGGACGTGTTCATCTCGATGATCGAAGCGCACGGCCGCGAAGACGGTGCCGGCGCGGCCGGAACGGCCCGTGCCTGAGCCCGCGGCGCACGCCGTCGGGCTGACGCGGCGATTCGACTCGTTCGTCGCGGTCGACCACATCTCGTTCGACATCCCGGTGGGCGCGATCTGGGGGTTTCTCGGACCGAACGGCGCCGGCAAGTCCACCACGATCCGTATGCTGTGCGGCATTCTCGAGCCGTCGGAGGGGCACGCGACCGTGCTGGGGTACGACATCGTCCGCCAGGCCGAGGCGATCAAGGCCCGCATCGGCTACATGTCGCAGCGCTTTAGTCTGTACGACGACCTGACGGTGGAAGAAAACCTAGCGTTCTACGCCGGAGTCTACGGCCTCGGCCGCGCCGAGGCGCGCCGCGCGATCGATGAGTGGATCGGCCGTGCCGGCCTGCGCGGCCGTGAGCGGACGCTGGCCGCGGAGCTCTCCGGGGGGTTCAGGCAGCGGCTTGCGTTCGGCTGCGCGGTGCTGCACCGTCCGCGCATGGTGTTCCTGGACGAGCCGACGAGCGGCGTCGACCCCGTGAGCCGCCGGAGCTTCTGGGATCTCATCGACGACTTCGCGGCGGGCGGCATCACCATCATGGTGACGACGCACTACATGGACGAAGCGGAGCACTGCGACACGCTGGCGTTCATCTTCGGCGGCCGCATCATCGCCGCGGGGACGCCGGCGGAGATCAAACAGCGCATGTCGGGTGCGCTGCTGGAGGTACGGGCGAGTCCGATCGAGCAGGCGCTGGAAGCCCTGCGCGGGCAGCCGGACGTGCGGGACGTGGCACTGTTCGGCCGCGCGATCCACGCGACCGTGGACGACCCGTCGGCCGCGGAGCGGCTGCGGACGGCGCTCGCCGCGGCCGGCGTGGCGGTGGAAGGCATCCGGCCGGTCCACCCGTCGCTGGAGGACGCGTTTGTCTCGCTTGTCGAGCAGGACGCCGCCGGCGCCCGCGGCGGGTCCGCGACGCCCGCCCCCGGAGGCGCGCCGTGAACGTCCGCCGGATGTGGGCCGTCGTGCGCAAAGAAGTGCTGCATCTGCTGCGCGACCGCCGGACGCTGGGGACGATGATCTCGCTGCCGATCATGCAGCTGTTTCTCTACGGGTACCTGACGAACGACGTCACGCACATCCCGACCGCCGTGTTCGATCAGTCGCGTACGCCGGAGAGCCGGACGCTGCTGCAGGCGTTCGTCAACACAACGTACCTCGACATCAAGTACTACGCCGGCAGTTTCACGGTCGTGCAGCAGCTCATCGACGGCGGCGACGCCAAGATCGGGATCCTGATCCCGCCCGACTACGCGACCCGGCTGCGCAGCGGGCGCACGGCGCAGGTCGGCGTGATCGTGGATGCCTCCGAGCCGACGTCGGCGAACGTGGTGCTCGGCCTCGCGGGGGGCGTCGGCCAGTCGCTGTCGACGCAGTTGATCGTTCAGCGCGCCGGCCGCCTCGGCATCCCGCCGCCGCCGCAGCTCATCGATGTTCGGCCGCGCGCCTGGTACAACCCCACGCTCTCGAACGTCTACTTCATCGTGCCGGGCATCATCGCGGTCGTGCTGGTGTTCGTGACCACAATTCAGGCGGTGACCGTCATCGTCCGCGAGCGCGAGCGCGGGACGATCGAGCAGCTCGTCGTAACGCCGATCACCGGCATCGAGCTGCTGCTCGGCAAGATCATCCCGCTCGTCGGGCTCGGATACCTGGAAATCACGATCACGCTCCTGCTGGCCAGCCTGTGGTTCGGCATGCCGGTCAAAGGCAGCCTGCTCCTGCTCTACGCGCTCTCGCTGGCGTTCTTCTTCAGCACCCTCGGGATCGGGGTGCTGATCTCGACGGTGTCGAAGACCTTCCAGCAGGCCGTCCAGGTCGCGCAGATGATCCTGCTCCCGAGCATCCTGCTGTCGGGGTTCATCTTCCCGCGGGAGTCGCTGCCGTACTGGCTGCAGGTGATCGGGGGAATTTTTCCACTGACCTATTTCGTCGTGGTGATCAGGGGGATCCTCATCAAGGGCGTGGGCATCGAGTCGCTGTGGAAGCAGATCCTGCCGCTGCTGGCGCTCGGTCTCTTGTTCTTCGGCGTGTCGATCACCCGGTTCCAGAAGCGCGTGGACTAGGAGCCGCGATGCGCGAGACGAGTGGAGTGGATGCGCGGCAGTTCCGGGAGGCGATGGCGCGGTTTGCCACCGGCATCACGGTGATCACCGCGCCCGCCGCGGACGGGCCGCACGGAGTCACCATCAACGCGTTCGCGTCGCTGTCGCTGAAGCCGGCGCTCGTGCTGATCTGCATCGAGCACGGACGCTACACGCTGCAGGTCCTCGAGGCCGCCGGCGTCTTCGCCGTCAACGTGCTCGCGGAGGGGCAGGAGCATCTGTCGCGCTTCTTTTCGACCGATTCGCGCCCCGAGGGGCCGCACGCCTTCGACGGCATTCCCCACCGCCCCGGGCGCCTCGCGCCGCTGCTCGAGGGGTGCCTCGCCGTCGCGGAGTGCCGCGTGACCGCGAGATATCCCGGCGGCGACCACACCATCTTCGTCGGCGAGGTCGAGACCGCGGAAGTGTTCGGGGATCGGCGGCCGCTCGTCTACTACGACCGCGGCTATCGCAGACTCACGAGTTTGTAGGATCGAGACGGCCGCGTTCCGGCGCGGCGCGCGGGAGGGAGCGGACATGAGCAAGCGGATTGTCAGAACGGAGGAGGCGCCCGAGGCGATCGGGCCGTACTCGCAGGGCGTCGTCGCCGGCGGCTTCGTGTACACCGCCGGACAGCTCGCGCTGGACCCCAAGACCGGGCAATTGGTGCCGGGCGACGTGCGGATCCAGACGAAGCGTGTGATGGAGAACATCAAGGCGATCCTCGAGAGCGCGGGCACCTCGTTCGCCAACGTGGTCAAGACCACGGTCTTCCTGCGCGACATGAACGACTTCGGCGCGATGAACGAGATCTACGGTTCGTACTTCCAGGAGAATCCGCCCGTGCGCTCTACGTTTCAGGTGGCGAAGCTGCCGCGGGACGGCGCGGTCGAGATCGAGGTCGTCGCCCTGCTCAAGTGAGGCCGCGGCCGCCGGCGGGATACGCCGCTTGCCGCGGGCGGCCGGACGCGCTACGATCCCGATGGAACTGGGGGGTCGGCTAACGGTAGGCCATCAGACTTTGGATCTGAGAGTCCTGGTTCGAATCCAGGCCCCCCAGCCATAGCACAATAAGGATTCTCGGAACGGGCCCACGCCGCTGAAGGGCCAGTTTGCTCATCAATGCTCATCAGGTGAAACGAGCTTGATGACGCCCAACGCGCCGATCAGATGTCACTGGCCTTGCTCGCCGCGATCGCGGGATCGACGCGTCGGTTACCATCGGACCGGTGGAGCTTCCCGATGGCCGGCGTGCGGGCCTCATCAATCGAGGTACGACCCGCTACCAGTTCAAGTGGCGGGCGGATCTCGGATTGTCGCCGTCCGCCCGTAGCCGCCCCCTCCCCGCACTTGGACGTCGCGTCCACCCGCTCGCCCCCAGGTGCCGCCCCCGAAGATCAACCGAAAATGGGTGCGCTCGGTGACCTTGTCAACCGTTTGAAATAAGGTGCGCTTCATCTCCTCAAACTGGGCGTCGCGACGGAGCCGAAGCCTCGCCCGACCCACGTGGGTTCGTTGCGAAAACATTGATGACTTGTCCGGTCATCTATTCCCTTGCAGGCGCAGATCTTGGTCCATCAGGCGCCCGATCGGGGATTCAGACGTGTGCCGGATACCCGGTCTGCACCGGTCTTGGTAGCGTGGAGTCATAAGTGTGACCGGGGGTGCAGCATGGCCGAGGCCGACACGGAGTCACGCCGAGCGTTTCTTGAGAAAGTCGCGTCCGGGATGTTCGCCGGCATGGCGATGGCGGGCGTCGTGGTTAAGACCCAGGCGGTCGACGCCGCCGCGCAGCCGGTGACGGGCGCACCGCCGTTTCGCATTGCCGCCGCGACCGACGAGGATGTCTTGATCCGGATGCAGCGCGACCTCGCGCGGGCGCTTGCGAAGCCCGTGAACGAACGCCGGTGGGGGATGGTCATCGACACGCGCAAGTGCATCGGCTGTTCCTCCTGTACGGTCGCCTGCGTCATGGAAAACAAGTTGCCTCCGGGCGTTGTGTACCGGCCCGTGATCGACACCGAGGTCGGCGATTTCCCCAACGTCACCCGCAAGTTCCTGGCCCGTCCGTGCATGCAGTGTGACAACCCGCCGTGTGTATCGGCATGCCCGGTGGGTGCCACATGGAAACGCGAAGACGGCATCGTCGAGATCGATTACAACGCCTGCATCGGTTGCCGCTACTGCATCACGGCCTGTCCATATCAGGCCCGAACGTTCGATTTCGGGGAACACTGGACCGATCAGGCGGCCACGGGCAAGGATGGCGCACTGTCATTGGAGACTGGCCGTCGGTACCAAGACGAACCGAGCCTCGAATACGGCCAAGAGTGGACGCGGATGGAAGGCATCATTCCTCGCAGCCCTGTGGGGAACGCCAGGAAGTGCACCTTCTGCGCCCACCGGCTGCAGGCGGAGATGCTGCCGGCATGCGTGAGCACTTGCATCGGCCGCGCGACGTTCTTCGGCGACCTCAACGATCCTCAATCGCTCGTTTCCGAGCTTATCGCCCGCAACAACGCCGTAAGACTTAAGGAAGAGCTGGGCACCGAACCCAAGGTCTACTACCTCATTTAGGAGGGGCCGGTGATGACCAAGCGCGTGAATGTCCTGCTGTGGGTGCTTTGGGCGCTGCTGGCCGTGTTCGGCGGCGTCGGCATTGCGGAACGGCTCCTCCTTGGGCACCGGCTGAGCGCGTATACCAGCTACGTCCCCTGGGGGCTCTGGGTGGCGGCGTACATCTACTTTATCGGTCTCTCCGCCGGCGCGTTCTTGCTCTCCAGCCTGATCTACGTGTTCGGCGTGCGCCGGCTCGATCAGATCGGGCGTCTTTCGCTCTACGTCGCCATCGTCACGCTGCTCATGGCGTTGCTGACGATCTGGTTCGACATTGGGCACATGGAGCGGTTCTGGGAGGTGTTCAGCCGCCCCCAGTTCCACTCGATGATGGCGTGGATGGTCTGGCTCTATACCGCCTACTTCGTGCTGCTCCTCGGCGAACTGTACTATGCGATGCGGCGCGGCTGGATCCCGCTTGCGCCGGCGCAGCTCGACCGTGACAATCGCCGGCTCCAAGTCCTCGGGACGATCGGCGTGCCGCTCGCGATCGCGTTCCACGGCGGCGTCGGATCGCTGTTCGGCACCGTGGTGGCGCGCGACCTGTGGCACAGCCCGATCTATCCCTTGCTCTTTCTCGCCGGGGCACTGATCTCCGGCGGCGGCCTGATCACCTTCGTCGTGGCCTACCTCTGGCCGACCCGGGATGACGCATGGCGCGATCTCACGCAGTCCCTCGGCAAGATCGTGCTGGGCCTGCTTGCGGTCGGCGTGCTGCTGGAATGGGCTGAGTACTCGATCCCGATGTGGTACGGGGTCGGCCAGGAGTACACGCGTCTCGTGTACGTGCTGTTCGGTCCGTACTGGTACGTCTACTGGGGGATCCACGTGCTGTTGGGCGTGGCCGTCCCCGTGCTCATGCTCTGGCGAAGCCGCAACCCCTTCACGATCGGGGCGGCGGGCGGCCTGATCGCCGCGACGTACTTCGCGGAACGTCTCAACCTGGTCATCCCCGGGCTGGTGTTCCCTGAGTTGAAGGGACTTGAGTCCGCCTATCTGAGTCATCGCCTCAGCTACGCGTACTTCCCAAGTTTGTTCGAGTGGCAGGTCGCCGCGGGAGTCGCCGCGATCGGCATCGCGCTTTTCTATCTGGGCTATCGGTATCTGCCGCTTGTGGGCGCGCACGCGCGCCTGAGAGGGGTGGCATGATGGACATCTCTCGCCGCAACTTATTCAAGGCCGGCGCGCTCGCCGGCACGGGCGTGCTTCTCGGCAGTGCCGGGCCACGTCTCATCACTCTCGCCGCCCAAAGGGCCACGCGCGATCCCGGTGCAACCGCGTACCTGCTGGCGCAGCCGGACAACGTGCTGTACGGTGCCTGTCTCCAGTGCAACACGCAATGCACGCTGAAGGTGAAGATGCAGGACGGCCTGCTGGTCAAGATCGACGGGAGCGCGTACAGTCCCATGACGCTCCAGCCCCATCTGCCGTACGCCACTCCGCTCGACGCGGCCGCGAAAGTCGATGGATCGATCTGTTCAAAGGGGCAGGCAGGGGTCCAGACGTTGTACGATCCGTACCGTATCCGGAAGGTGCTCAAGCGGGCCGGGCCCCGCGGCTCCGGCAAGTGGAAGGCGATCCCGTTTGAGGAGGCCATCGCCGAAATCACGGCCGGCGGCAAGTTGTTCGCCGACGCCGGAGAGCAGCGTGACGTCCCCGGGTTCAAGGAGGTGTTCGTCCTCCGGGACGGCGCCCTGTCCAAGGCGATGTCCGATGACGTGACGGCCATCCGCGCCGGGAAGCTGACCATGGACGCGTTCAAGACGAAGTACGCGGACCATCTGAACGTCCTCATCGACCCGGATCATCCCGACCTTGGGCCCAAGAACAACCAGTTTATCTTCCTCGGCGGGCGGATCAGTCCGGACCGGGAGCTCTTCGCGCAACGGTTCACCTACGGCGGGCTCGGATCGGCCAACTGGTACGGCCACACAACCATTTGCGAGCAGGCGCACCACGTCGCGTTTCAGTACGCGACCGCGCAGTGGAAGGAAGACAAGGGCAAGTTCGGTTGGGCCAAGGGCACGAACCACATGAAGCCCGATTATACTCAGGCCGAGTTCGTTATCTTCTGGGGCACGGGGTTCGCGGAAGCCAACTTCGGACCGCCGCCGCTCAGCCCGCAGGTCACGCAGGCCGTCGTGGACGGCAAACTGAAGATCGCTGTGATCGACACGCGGCTGTCGAAGAGCGCCGCCCACGGCTGGTGGATCCCGGTCAAGGCCGGCGGAGACTTCGCGCTGGCGATGGGCATGATGCGCTGGATGCTCGAGCACGGCCGGTACGACGAGAAGTTCCTCCGCAACGCGAACAAGGCGGCCGCCGCGGCGGGCGGCGAGAAATCGTGGACCAACGCCACTTGGCTTGTGAATGTCAAGAACGGCAAACTGGTGAAGGCCGCGGACCTCGAGATTGGCGACGCGAACCAGTTCGTGGCGCTTGTGAACGGCACGCCGACCGCCGTGAATCCGGACGACGACAAGTCGCCGGTTATCGGCGACCTCGACGTCGCGGCGACCCTTGGAGGCGTGGACGTCAAGTCGGGGTTCCGGCTGCTCAAGGACGCCGCGCTGGCGCACCCACTGGAGTTCTACGCTGAGGAGAGCGGTCTCGACCTGGCAACGATCGAGCGCCTCGCCACCGAGTTCACCGCCCACGGCAAGAAGGCCGCGATCGATTTCTATCGGGGCCCGATCAAGGTCACGTACGGCTACTACGCGGCGCAGGCCATCATCACCCTCAACTACCTGCTCGGAAACGTCGACTGGAAGGGCGGGTTGGTCCCAGGCGGCGGCGCCTGGAACGCGATCGGCGACAAGCCGGGGCAGCCCTACGACATGAAGAAACTGCACGCCAAAGCCCTTACGACGTTCGGCGTGAAGCTGACCCGCGAGGGCAGCGGGCCGTACGAAACATCAACACTGTTCGCGCGGGACGGCTACCCCGCCAAGCGTCCGTGGTTCCCGTTTACCGGGGACGTTTACCAGGAGGTCATCCCGGCCGCGTATGCAGGCTACCCGTATCCCATCAAGATCCTGTGGCTGCACTACGGCACCCCGGCGTTCGCGACGCCGGCGGGACACCTGCAGATCAAAATGCTGCAGGACACGGACAAGTTTCCGCTCTTCATCGCGACCGACATCGTGATCGGCGAAACCAGCATGTACGCCGACTACATCTTCCCGGACATCACGTATCTGGAGCGCTGGGGGAATCCCCTCGGGACCAGCCCTGCGACCATCACGAAGACGACGAAGATCCGCCAGCCGGTGGCCGCGCCCGTGCCGGAGATCGTGTCCATCGACGGTGAGCCGATGCCGATCAGCATGGACGCGATCATGATCGCGGTGGCCAAGCGCGTTGGCGCGCCGGGCTACGGTCCCAACGGCTTCGGGCCGGGTCTTAACTTCAACCGGCCGGAGGACTTCTACCTCAAAATGGTGGCGAACGTGGCCTGGGGCGACAAGGATGGGGATGCGGTTGCTGAAGCGAGCGAGGCGGAAATCGCGACGTTCCGCAAGGCGCGACGCCACCTACCGCCGGCGGTTTTTGATGAAGCCAAGTGGACAGGCGCGGTGGGGCCGGAGCTTTGGCGACGGGTGGTCTACGTGCTGAATCGAGGCGGCCGGTTCGAAGCCGCGAACAAGGCGTACAACGGCGCGTACCTCGGGCACCCTTGGGGCAAGCTACTTGCTTTGTACGTCGAGCCGGTCGGTTCCGCCAAACATTCGATTACGAGCGAGCATCTCTCGGGTGTGCCGCGGTTCGAGCGGATGAAGCATCTGGACGGTAAACCCGTGCAGGCACCGCCGGAGTACGATCTCGCGCTGATCACGTACAAGGAGATCTTCGGGACGCAAACTCGCACGGTCGGTAACTACGCCGGTCAGCAGGCCCTGATGCCGGAGAATTTCATCTACGTCAATAAGGCGGACGCCGGCCGCCTCGGACTCCAGGACGGGGATATCGCACGGATCGTCTCCCCGACGTTCAGCGGAGAGTTCGACGTAGCGCCGGGCATGACGTCACGGGTGGAAGGTAAGGTGAAGGTCATCAGCGGACTGCGGCCGGGGACGGTCGCCGTCTCGTTCCACTTCGGTCACTGGGCCTACGGCGCGAACGACGTCACGATCGACGGGGTGCGCATCCCGGGCGATCCGACGCGCCGCACCGGTCTCTCGACCAACCCTGCGGTACAGGTCGACGGGTATCTCAAAGATGTCTGCCTTACCGACCCCATCGCCGGCGACTCCGTGTTCAACGGCGTCCAGGTCAAGCTCGTGAATGTCGCAAGCGGGTCGGCGACAGGTATGCCCCGGAGCGGCTATTTCAGCGAAGGACCGCGTATGAGCCTGGCCCAACCGCAGGATGTTGAGGACGCCCGGTGGGTGGCGCAAGAGGCTCTCGAGGTCGTCAAGGGGCGCAGGCGGTCCCGAGACCTGCAGGCGTACGTTGCCCGCCGGGTTAGGCGGAGCCAGTAACGGCCAACGCACAACTGCATGGGGAGGGCGATGCCGGCGGCTCGCCCTCCCAGTTTGTTCGGGGATCGTCCTGCCGCACGTCGAAATCACCGTAGCAGCGTAGATGGCTGCCGTGACGGGATGTTCACATCTAGGAGGGGATGCGATGGAGTTACCGGAGCATTACAAGCGGTTTCAGCATCAGTGCCCGGAGGTCTGGAAGGCCTACGACCGGCTAGGTGCAGCGCTGCACGGAGCGGGCCCGCTCGACGCCAAGATGCGTGAGCTCACGAAGCTCGCGCTCGCTGTCGGCGCACGCCACGAAGGCGCGGTCCACGCCCACACACGATTGGCGCTGCAGCACGGCGCCTCCGCCGATGAGATTCGACACGTGGTCCTGCTCGCGCTGACCACGATCGGCTTCCCCGCGATGATGGCCGCGAGCAGTTGGGTCGAGGACATCCTCTCGGGCGCCGAAAAAGGAAAGCGGTAGCGAAGGTTCTGCTCGTGCAGGTTCGGTAACGATGTGTGTTCGGCGGCGGAGCGAAACCTGACTCTTCTTGTCCAGATTACCCCAGATCGGACCCGCGCCCGATGCGCCCTTATTCGTTCAGGGATAGAGTTTAGATATGGCGTCGGCGACAGCCCCGCCGCAGGGTGGGAGGGGCCATTTGTGCACAACCCAACCGTGTCTCGACCTCTATGCGACACATCACGCGCGGCACTAGCGGCGGCCGAGAGAGGGTGAGGTGAGCAGAATGATGTGGCCGTACGGATACGGTCCCGGGTGGGGCTGGATGATCGGCGGGTGGGTTATGATGCTCGTGTTCTGGGCGCTGGTGATCATCGGAATCGCCGCATTGGTCCGCTATTTGAGCGCTGGAAGCGGGAAGACGCCGGCTAGAGAAACCGAGGCCCCGCTCGACATCCTTCGCCGTCGCTATGCGGCCGGAGAGATCACCAAGGAACAGTTCGACGAGATGAAACGGAACGTGGCGTAGGCGGCGGCGCACATGAGATCGGAGAGGAGCACCATGCAGCAGAAGACCGGAGGGTTGAGTGGAGCGCTTCATGCGGCGTTCGTGGTCGGCGCCCTCGTTCTCGCCGTGCCCTTCGTCACGCCAAGCAGCGCCATCGGCTCCGCCCGTCGGACTGTCATCATCGTCGATCCTCAGCGTCCGCCGGCGGCCTCTGTCGTGCAAACGCGGTTGTGCACCCGTTCACCGCTGTGCGAAAACGGGAAGGATGGGATCGATGTCGTTGAGCGCCAGTCGGGTCGGCTGCCTGCCGGCGCGATGCCGGCGACGGTGCTGTCGGACACCAACTGCGCTCCGGACTCTTACGGCATCTCGCATTGCCGCAACGTTCTTCGATTGGCCAACGGTGATCGCATTGTCGTACGGCACAGCCATAACATGAGCCTATATCCGTGTCTCGCACCAGGAGAGACCGTGAGCGTAACGGCGTTGCGGTAGCGTTACCGCGCGGTTGCGCGAGCCGGCGGGTTGCTCGATCGTGGCGGGCATCGGTTCACGGTGAGGGCGGCGCCACAATCGATGCCGAACCAGTCTGACACACAACGCGATAGCCCATCGTCCTCAATTCGGCGCAGACCGCCGAACGACGTGCCGCGGTCTCGGGATGATTCTCGAAGGCGCGGGTGAGGGCCGGCTCGGTCTTTTCTTGTTTGCGAAGCCGGTCGAAGAACGCAAGCGATTGGGTCGGGTCGAAGCCGGCCTTGCGGGCATAGATCACGCCGTAACGATCGGCCTCGTATTCCTTGTCGCGCGAGTACTGGGCGTTGACCAGCTGCCGGCCGATCTGGGTTAGCACGTAGGCCGGATAACTCCCGCCGAACACGACGCGCAGGAGGATCGCCGCGCCAAACTGTGTTTCCAGGTCGCGCTGCGCAAGTTCGACCGCGTGCCGGCGGGCGACGTGCGTAGTCTCGTGGCCGAGGACGAAGGCCAGTTCGTCCCGAGATGTGACGAACCCGAACAGTCCCCGGGTGGCAAATACATAACCGCCCGGCGCGGCGACGGCGTTGACGCGGTCGTCCCGCAAGACGTGGTAGGTCCAGGGCAGGCCCGGCCTCTCGGAGATCGCCGCGAGGCGGCGGCCGGTCTCCCTGAGATACTGCGTGAGCCCCGGGTCGTTGACGAATCCGGGTTTTTGCGCGAGCTGGCGCTCGACCTCGCGTCCGATTTGGATTTCTTGCTGTTCGCTAATCTCGAAGAGCGCCGCATCCGCGTTGGGCGCGGACCGGGGGACACCCCCGAAGGTCACCGATACCGCCGCCAGGATGACGAGCGCGGTTCGTCCGATCCGCAAGAACGGGTTACAATTCAAAGTCGACGAGCGCCGTGACTCCGACGCCGTAGACCCTATGCAGATTGCCGGGAAGCGGATTGAGGCTGTCGACCGGCACAAGGCCGCGCAGGCGAACCGCGCTCATGAACGCCCCCTCGATCTGCGCGACGGCCTGCACCTGATCGAGGGCGGCCTTGGGACCCTGCACCTGCGCCGCGCCGACGTATGCGCCACCCCGGGTGCCGATGCCTACGCCGATGCTCAGAATCGGCACCACCTTGGTCAGTTCTCTGTTCTGTGCCTGATTGTTCAGCATCAGGGTATTGATCGCATCGTTGATCTGCGGACCGAACTGCTTGACGACGTACCCGATGCCAAACAACTTGATGAGCGAGCCGATATTGATGTTGAGCTGCGCCGACGCTATCCCGCCAGCCCCGGCCATCACCACCGCGATGACAGTAACGGCGATAACCCTCCGCCACGCGATGCACACGTCCTTCACCCCCACAGATTCGTCGTTCGCGCGGCGGCGTAAACTCGGCTGCCCGCGTACCCGCTTCCATTGTCGGCCGGGGGCGGTCCCAGAGACAATCAGGCGTGGGTGGTAATGGCCATCCATGACCGATCTGAGGGACGAGCCGGACGCACCCGCGGCGGCTCGTGAGGAAACCGGAGTGATCTTATCAGGATTAGATCAACTAGCCGATTCCGGTCGCTTTTCGGACCCGGCGCGGATGGCCGTTACGATCTCCGCCCGATTGTCCTTCGGAGTACCACGTCCGACCATGGGGTTTAAGGAAAGCTTCTAGGCGCTCCGGGGGATCGGTGCTTACGAACCGCATGCTGCGCCGAGCGTTCGTCGCTGCCGCGGCGCTGCTGTTTGTGCTGATCGGGCTTATTCTTGTGCCCTTTGTGGTGCCGGCCGATCGGTTTCGACCCTTGATCATCCGTTTGGCCGAACGCGGTACCGGCCGCAGGGTTGAGGTGGAGACACTTCGACTGCGGTTGCTGCCAAGCGTTCGCCTGCAGGTCGTCAACCTCCGCATCAAGAACCCGCCGGACTTCCCGGCCGGCGACGCGCTGGTGGTGAAGTCGATGGATGTCATGACGACGCCGGCGAGTCTGTTCGCGCGGCGGCTGGATGTGACGCGTGTGTCGCTCGACGGGGTCCAAATCAATCTCGTTCGTAGTGCCGCGGGAAAGAGCAACTACGACTTCTCGGACTGGTTCGGCCGGCCCGCGGCGCTCCCACCAGCCGACGGCGGCGACCGTCAAAACGCCGCTGCGTTCACCGTGGACCGGGTGCACTCGATCCACGCTCGCCACGTTGGGATCGCGGAGGGCACCTACGAGCCTCTCACCGGCCGAGTTGTGCCGCAATTCACTGTCGACGGGCTCGACGTTCAAGTCGGCGGCATTCATTTCGACGCGCCGAATTGGGTCGACGCAGTGACGATCGGGGTCAATCTGCGGGGCCTGGGCTTCAGCAGCCCCGCGTTGTTGAAACCTATTCAGTTCCGCGACGGACGCATCAGGATCGCCCGTGGCGGTGCGGACGGGACTTTCTCAGTCGCGCTGGACACGCTGCGGGTCGATGGCGTCGTCAAGATTGATGACCTCAAGCATCCGGTCGCCGACTTTGACGTCTCCATTCCCGAGCTCGACGTCGACAGGTTGAAGATACTGGTGACCACCGGCAAGATCGGGCCGCTGCCTGTGGGCGGACCGGGCGGCCCGGGCCCGCTCGCGAAGGGCCGTTTTACGATCGGCAGGCTGATCGTCCGGCCATTCGACGCGCATGCGGCGGCCGGCCGGATCACGATGTACAAGGACAGGGCGGAGCTCAACGCGTACAGCCTGTCCGTATTCGGAGGCACCGTGCGAGGCGCCGGCGCCGTCCGGTACGCACCGAGGCGCGAGCCGGCGCAGATAAGTGCCGTGATACGGGGCGTGGACGTGGCCGCCGCGGCGAAGGCCGTGGGTGCCGCGATGCCGCTGGGATTCGCCGGGGCACTGGATGCCGACGCGCAGATTACGGTGCCGTCGGCGCCGGCTCCGCTCGCCGCGCCGCAGCGCGATCCCTTGTCCTCGCTCGCAGCCGACGGCACGTTCGCGCTACGAGATGGCCGCGTTTCGGGCCTGGCGCACCCGCTCCAGATTTCGAGGGGAACATTCAGCGTCCGGGCGGGCGCGGTTCGCGGCACGTTTGCCGCCTCTCTCGGTACGCTGACAGCGCAGGGCACGGTCAGCCTAACCGGTTCGAAGAGCCCGCCCGTCGATTTCGACATTGCCGTTCCCGATCTCGACCTTGACC
>DASSJF010000065.1 GCA_035691305.1 bacterium | reverse complement strand
GGTCGAGAGATACGTATTCCCGCAGTTCACCGACTTGGCGGAACGGGAACCCACGGTGAACGAGATACTGTCGTGCGTTGTGCATCCGTACGGGTAGGGCACCACCCGACCTGACGACGGGGGATTCGAGCCAACAGGCTTTGGTGAGCCGGGTTGCGCCGCTGTTGGCGTACTGGCGCAGTGCTCGGCTTCCATGTCCCGCAGGTGAAAAATCTGCCGGCCGACTTCCGTCTGCTGCTGCGCGACCTTTCGCATATCGGCACGTGTTTTTTGAATCATCTGCAGCACGACCCGGACCCATTCAAGATACTTCTTCTTCAGTTGTTGTTGTTTCTCTGGACTACCACCAAAACCAAGGGCCAAGTATGTAATGTCGTTTCCAATTCGGTAAAGAACCATGCACCTCGGCATGGTCATTGCGGCAATGCCAAATAAGAAGAGGACCCGCCCGATGTGCCGAGCAGGTCCTCTCTCTACGGTTGGTAGCGGGGGCAGGATTTGAACCTGCGACCTTCGGGTTATGAGCCCGACGAGCTACCGGACTGCTCCACCCCGCGCCGCTACCACCTGAAACGTGATGCCGCGTCACCGCGGCACATTTGGAATTATACCACGCGACCTGCCGGTGTCAAAGGAAAAGCGCGCGCTACCGTACCGGCGGCGCGGCGACCAGGGCCCACAGCATGTCGGCCTCGCTGGCGATGATCGACCCGGCCCGCAGCGACGCCATCACGCGGCGCACGGCGAGCGTGCCGGCGATGATCACGTCCGCGCGTTCGGGCTGAAGGCCTGGAAGACGCCGGCGCTCGGCGAGCGGCGCCCGGCACATCGTCTCGAGCAGCTCGTCGACCACCCCGCCCGTCAGCGCGTAGCCGTGCACCCGATCGGGATCGTAGGGCGTCAGGCGCTGCGCCATCGCCGCGAGCGTGGTGACGGTCCCGCCGACCCCGATGAGGCGGCGGCCGCCGCGCAGCGGCACGACCACCGGATCGAGAGCGGCCGCGAGCGTGTCCGCGAGCGCGGAGATCTCGGCCGGCAGCGGCGGATCGTGGGCGATCGCGCGGTGCGTCATCACGACGGACCCTACGGGCAGGCTGCGGTCGCCCTGGATGCCGCGCCGCGCCGTGCCCCACGTGACTTCGACGCTCCCGCCGCCGACGTCGAGCACGACCAGTGGCTCGCCCCCGTCGAGCTCGGCAAGGCCCAAAACGACGCCGCGGAAGCCGGCCGCGGCCTCTTCCTCGCCGCTCAGAATGCGCACCGGCACCGAAAGCCGCGAGAGCAGGAGCTCGGGATTGCGGGCCGCGCGCACGGCGTAGGTCGCGGCCACAGTCACACCGCCCGCCTGAAGCGCTCGTGCGCGGGCGACGTACTCCTCAACAGCCGCTGTGGTGCGGGCCGCCGCCGCGGTCGTGATGATCCCACCGTCGTGGAGACCCTCGCCGAGGCGCGTGATCGCCAGCCGCCGGTCCACCGGGCGCACGGCCGGGCCCGGCTGCCCTGCATCCGGCACGTCCGCCACGAGAAGCCGGACAGAGTTGGTGCCGATGTCGATTGCCGCGCGACGCGTCATGCGGTGCGGGCGCCCCGACGGCGGGGCGGAATCTGGCTAATAAAGCTGAAGGATCTTCGCGAGGCGCTCGCGGAGCCGTGCGGGCGCGTGCTCACCCCCGCATGCTCGCCGCATCGTCTCCTTGAGGCGGCGCTCGAGTTCGGCCTGGGAGAGACACTCGCGACATTGCGCGAGGTGCTTCTGCAGCTCACCGCTGGAGTCCAGATCGAGCTCGCCGTCGACGTACTGCCACATGAGATCGGTGCACTCGCGGCAGTTCATACCTCGCCCTCTCCACGGACGAGACGCCGGCGCCGGACGTACTCGACAAGGCGCCGGCGCAGCGCGTGCCTGCCGCGGTACAGCCGCGACATCACGGTCCCGACCGGGATGCCGAGCACCTCGGCCGCCTCCTTGTAGGCGAATCCGTCGACGTCCACCAGCAGCACGGCGGCGAGGAACGGCGCGGGCAGGGCCTCGAGGCCGGCCCGCATCTCGGTGTCCATGACGTGATCGAGCACCAGATACTCGGGATTGCCGGATTCGCCGAGCGCGGCGCCGTCGCGTGCCCGTCCGTACAGGTAGGCATCGCCGACGTCGTCGGCGGGCACGGTCTCAGGCTCGCGCGAGTGCTTGCGCTGCGCGTCGAAGTACGTATTCATGAGGATGCGGTAGAGCCACGCGCGGACGTTCGTGCCCGGTTGAAAGGTGTGAAACGACCGCCACGCCTTGAGCATCGTCTCCTGCACGAGGTCTTCGGCGGAGGCGGTGTTACGAGTGAGGCGGCGGGCGGTGCTGTAGAGGCCGTCGAGATTCGCGGTCACGAGCGTTTCGTAGAGCTCCCGCGTGCTCGGGACGCCCGACGCCCCGCCCGCGGACGGCGCGGCCGTGCGCGGAGGAGTTTCGAGGCGCGGACAGCAGCCGCCGCCGGACGAGGCCGTCACGCCTTGGTCAGCGGCGCAAGCGGCCGCCCGATGACATCCGCCAGAGTGGTACGGTTCAGGACGTCCTCCGTCGCGGCCTTCACGGCCTGCCAGACCGGCCGCAGCCCGCAGCCGGGCGCGTAGATGCAGTGGGCGTCTTCCTCTTCGACGCACAGCCACGGCGCCACGCTGCCCTCGAGGGCCACAAACGCTTCGCCGATCGTGACGCCCTCCGGCGTCCGGGCGAGCACGTGGCCGCCGCTCGGACCCCGCTTGCTCTGGACGAGGCCGGCCCGCCGCAGGGTCGTGAGTAGCTGATTGAGGTAGGGCTCGGGGAGTCCCTGGCGCCGCGCGATCTCGTGGCTCTGCACCGGCCCTTCACCGTAGTGCTGGGCCAGATCGATCAACGCACGAATCCCGTATTCCGCCCGGGTGCTGACCTTCACGTCACGACCACATCCTCGGATACGACCTCAGAAGCGCCCGCGCCGTCGAAGCGGAAGGCCCGAACCTCGGGACGGTGCGGCTCCCGCAGCGAGACGATGATGTAGCGTGTTCCGGGAAACAGCGGCCGGTTCTCTTCGTCGTGCGCGCGCCGCCTGTCTGTTTCGCTGGGGTAGGCTTCGGTCGCCGGGTGCGAGTGATAGATCCCCACAAGACCCCAGCCGCGCTCGTCCATCAGACGGAACGCCCGCAACTCGTCCCGCGGGTCCATGAGATAGCGCCGCCGCGGTTCTTCATCAATGTTCCGCCCCGGGATGATCTCCTCGACGGTATCGTCCAGGCCCAACAGGACGCCGCAACACTCGTTCGGCGCCTCGGTACGCGCCTGGGCGAGCATCTGCTCGAACTGCCACCGACTCAACTTGAGCGCCAACGTATCGGTGTCCCTTCCGCCCACGATTGTAACATGAATCCTCACTTAGGAAACGAGATCCCGCCACAGCGCGGTGCTGAAGTAGCGCTCTCCCCCGTCGGGGGCGATCACGACGACGACGCCCCGGCGAAGGCCCGCCGCAACGTGCAGGGCCGCCTCCACCGCGGCGCCCGCGGATTCGCCAACCAGCATGCCTTCCTCTCGGGCGAGCCGGCGCGCCATCGCGTAGCCCGCCTCTGTCGTTACGGCGATCTTCTCGTCGTGCACCGACGGATCGTAGATCCCGGGTACGATCGACGACGCGATATGCTTGAGCCCCTCCAGGCCGTGCAGCGGCGCGTCGGGCTCGACGGCGACGACGCGGATCTTGGGATCCGCCTCGTGCAGGCGGCGCCCGGCGCCGACGACCGTCCCGGTCGTACCGAGGCCCGCGACAAAGTGGGTGACACGCCCCGCGGTCTGCTCGAGGATCTCGACCGCGGTCGTGTCGTAGTGCGCGAGCGGGTTGGAAGGGTTGTTGTACTGGTCAGGCTTGAAGTACCGCTCCGGCGCGCGGGCGTGGATCTCCCGCGCGCGCAAGATCGCGCCGTCGCTGCCCTCCAGGGGGTCGGAGAACACCATGCGGGCGCCGTAGGCGGCGATGATGCGCTTGCGCTCCTCGCTCGCGCTCGCCGGCATGACCAGTTCCACCGGATAGCCCTTCACGGCGCCCACCATCGCATACGCGATGCCGGCGTTCCCGGAAGTGGAGTCGAGGATCGTGATTCCGGGGCGCAGACGGCCGTCCCGCTCGGCGTCGGAGAGCATTCTCAACACAGGGCGGTCTTTGATGGAGCCGCCCGGGTTGAACCACTCCGCCTTCACGAACACGTCGACCGCCGGTGGGAGCCCGCGCGTCACGCGCTCGAGCCGCAGCAGCGGCGTGTTGCCGATCCGGTCGAGGAGCGACGTCCCGGCTTCGATCCCGCGCGCGACGCTCATCGTCTATTCGTCGAACAGGAACGCGGGCTCGGCGTAATAGCGCACGCCGTGCGCCTGCCACCGCTGCCGGAGTTGTGCATCGAGCGCGGCCTGCGCCGCCGCGGTGTCGACGCGGCCGGACAACCAGGCGAGCGGTGTGTTCAGGCGCAGCGCCCGTCCGGGAATGACGTGGCGGGTGATGCCGGCCGGAAGCCGGCCGCCGTCTCGGGCCAAAGCGAGGATGTCCGCCTTCGCGAACCGCCGGAACATCACCAGCGCCCCGCGCCCGTACGCGGCCTCCATCTCGGCGAGGGCGCCGCGCTCAACCCGCTGCACCGCGGGTGCGTCCCGGTAGAGCGCGGCGAGCCGGCGCAGCAACTCGGTACCGAACTTATCGCCGCCCGTGCGCAGGAGGACCACCCCGCCCTCCGCGTCGACGACCGCGGCGAGAGCCTCGCCGGCGGTGATCCGCGACTCCGCCTCGGCCGCGTCGCCGGCGCGGGCCGTGGAATCGGGAGCGGCCGTCGCCGCGGCGGCGCGAAGCGTTCCCGGAACATCCTCCGGCACGTAGTGCCGCCAGACGGACAAACGGACGCCGGGATCTTCGTAGGCGATCTCCTGAACCACCGCGTGCGGCAGCCGGAGCGCACGCAGCGCGGTGACGCGGTTCGCGCCGTCCAGCACGACCGCCCGGCCGCGGCCGATCGGCGCGACGACGGGCGGGTTCCGCAGCACCCCGTCGCGCTGCAGGGCCTCCGCGAGGCGCGCGACCCGGGTTGGATCTGCCTCTTCGTGCAGGAGCAGCCGGTCGAGCGGCCACACCCGGAGCCGAGGCATGGCCGGCGCCGGGGAGGGCCGGGCGGGCTGCGGCGCCGCCGGACGTCGGCGGAGCGAGATCTCCACGCCTATCCGCCGGCCATCGCCGGAACGATCGAGATCTCGTCGCTCTCCCGCAACGGCGTCGCGGCACCCTGGAGGTGCCGGATTTCGGTCCCGTTTACGAACACGTTGATGAAGCCCCGCACCTCGCCGTCGGCGTCCCGCAACTGCTCGCGCAGCCCGGGGAACTCGCGCTCCAGACCCGCAAGCGCTTCCGCCACCGTCCCGCCGCCGGCGGCCACCCGCGCCCGGCCGTTCGTCAGCCGGCGCAGCGGCGTCGGCAAGTAGACCTGCGCCATCGGCAATCCACCTCCCTCAGTCATTCGAGAAAAACACAAACCGCGGCGCAAGCGCCGCGGCCGAGGTGTTTGTAATGCCCAAGCGGGAATTCGGACGCTCGCGCTTAACCCCGGCGGTATCTCTCCGCCGCCGGACGGCTCCCGCTGGTACAGATGCAGCCGAGCATCCGAGTCACGACCTGCGTCTCTCGCTCTCCCATGTCATTCCGTCTAAACGCCGCCGGACGTGGCCGTATTTCCGCGTCAGCGAGGAGTGTAGCACGGGCCTGCGGGGACTTCAAGCAAGCGGGACGCGGCTAACCAGACGCGGCGGCCTCCGGGGACGGCCCGTCTACGGGGCGAGCGGGTCGATCGGTTGGCCGTCCTGACGCACTTCGAAGTGGAGGTGCGGCCCGGTGGTCCACCCCGTCCTGCCGACGCGGGCGATGACCTGCCCTTTGGCCACCGACTCACCGACGCGGACGAGATAGGCCGATAGGTGCGCGTAGACGGTCGAGACACCGTTGCCGTGGTCGAGCACAACCATGTTGCCGTATCCGGTCATCCACCCGACGTACAGCACCGTCCCGCTCTCCGCCGCTTCGACGGGCGTGCCCATCGGCGCCGCGATATCGATGCCGGTGTGCAGTGCCCGGCGGTGGATGAACGGGTCGATCCGCCACCCAAATCCGGAGGTGATCGGCCCGCGCGCCGGCCAGTCGAACGAGCCGGTGACGAGGTTGAGCCGCGGGCCGCCGTGGCTCCCGCCCCGTTGCTGGCGGCGGATCAGATCCGCGATGCGGAACGACTCGGCCTCCAACTCGCGGACGGCTGCTTCCTGCATCTCGCGCTGCGTACGGATCTGCGCCAGCATCTTGCGGCGCTGGGTGGCGAGCGCCACGGTCTCCTGGCGGCTCACCATCCACCGTCGCTGCTGCGTCGCGAGATCGGCCTCCCGCCGCGTGAGCGTCGTCTTCACGGCGTCGCGCCGGTCGCGCTCTTCGGTCACCTGCTGATACAGTCTGAGGTCCTGCGACACGATCATCCCGACCAGGTACGAGCGCACGACGAAGTCGCGAAAGTCGGTCGCACCGAGAAGCACGTCGAGGTACCCGAGCGGACCGTCCTTGTAGAACGTCCGCAGGCGCTCCGTCATGAGCTGCTCGTGCAGAGTCAGTCGCTCGGAGACGGTGCGCAGCGCGTCGCGCGCGTCGGCGACGGCCCGTCGCGTGCCGGTAAGAGCCGCCGTGGTCTGGTGCAGCTGCGTCTCCGCGGCGTGAAGGCGCTGCTCGGTCTGGGCCAGCTCGCCCAGGACGCGGTGTTCCTCGTGCCGGGTCTTGACGAGCTGGCGCTGACGGTCGGCAAGCTGCTGCTGCACGTGCCGAAGCTGAGTTTGGGGCGAAGCGGGAGCGGCGGGCCACGCGGACGCGGTCCACGTGACCATGGTCGCGACGAGCGCGACACACCCTATCAGGACCCGGAGACGGCTCCGCATCCGCTGGCCTCGGCCGGTGCTATGATGACGAACTGCGACGAATCGGTATCGAGGGGCGAATGCGGCCCCGCTATGTGCCGGGGCGATTGTTCGTCGCGGTCTGTGAAACTCCTCCCGCACGCCCCCCCGGCGTGCTGTCCATCCATACTGCCCACGTCGGCCCCGCGTCAGACGTGCCGCCGCGAGCCCGCGGAGGCGAAAGGAAATGCTCAGGGACCGTCGAAGGACCGCGCGCATCAACAGCACCGTGCAGTCGACTTAGCGTCCTGGCGGACAAGGGAGGTTCAGGTATGGCGAGCAGGACCCGGCGGAAGAAGCGGGCGAAGACGTCGTCCCGCAAGGGCCGCGCCAGCGCACGGCCTCGCCGCGCGCGCGCGGCGAAGGGCCGGTCTTCGGCCCGTTCGACCCGGAAGCGCCGCGCGGGCGTGAAGCGCGCCGGCACGACCCGCCGGCGCACGGCCGCAAAGCGCGGCGGCGCCGGAAAGAGCGGCGGCGCACGGACGAAGCGGGCGGCCCCTCGGGCCCGTCGAGCCGCGGCGCCGTCGGTGCCGGCAGAGCAAACGACGCTCGGCACCCTGACGCCGGGGCTTCCACCGATCGCGCCGTCGCCGATCAATCCCGCGCCGGCACGGCCGATGTGGGGCACGGAAGACCACGAGGCCGAGACCGAAAACGACGAAGACGAAGAGCCGATGTAGCACCTTTTTCACCGATAAAGCTCATGGGCTCGGTGGAGGCGCGGGCCTTCGGTCCGCGCCTCCACCGTTTGTCCGCGCGCTATGATCGAACTGTGAAGGCCGATCGAACGAACTGGGAAGCCCGCTATCGCGGGGGCGACCGCCCGCACGACGGGCCGCCGTCGGAGTTGCTCCGGCGCTGGCTGCCGAAGGCGATCCCCGCGGGCAGACGGGGGCCGGCGCGAACCGCGCTCGATGTCGCCACCGGACTCGGCCGCAACGCCCTACTGCTCGCCCGCGCCGGCTATCGGGTCGACGCGGTCGACATCTCGCCCACCGCCTTGCGGGAAGCCGCGCGGCGTGCGCGCCGAGAAGGCCTCCGCGGCATCTGCTGGATCGCGGCCGACCTCGACCGGTGGCGTCCGCCGCGGGCGCACTACGACGTCGTGGTCAACGCCTTCTTTCTAAACCGGCGGCTGTTCCCCGCCCTACGGGCGGCGGTGCGGCCCGGCGGCGTGATCGTTTTCGAGACGCATCTGGCCCGCGACAACGACCCGGGGAATAGCCCGCCCGGCCGTCGGTTCCGGCTGCGGCCCGGCGAACTCCGCCGCGCGTTGCGCGGGTGGGACATGCTCTACGTAAAGGACGGACTGGGCCGCACCGGACGGCGCGTGCTGGCGCTCGGGCGCATCGTCGCGCGCCGGCCGGCAACGCCGGCGCATTCCGCCGGCTGGTCCCGCCCCCGCGGGGGCGTTACTCGGGTACGGCCACCGCGAACAGCGGATCGTTCGGGTTCGTCGCCGGGGTCGTCACGGTAAAGAGAACGATCCCCGACGCCGGGGCGTGCAGCTCGGTGAGACGGCGGCCGAAGTAGTCGCGAACCTCGCCAATCCGAACCCCCTGCTCCACGCGGTCGCCGGGCTTCACGCTCAAGTACGACAGCCCGGTGTGCTGGGACCGGACCCAGTGCATCTCGGTGAGCACCGTCACCGGCCCGGCGGGCTCGGGCGCGCCTTCGACAAGACGCAGGTGGCGCAGGACGTTGCGCAGGCCCCTCACGTGCGCCGCGAGCGACGGTTCGTCCAAGAGGCCCTGCCCGCCGGCTTCCGTCAGGATCGCGGGGATGTTGCGCTGCGCCGCGGCCGCGTACGTTCCGCCGCCGACGCGTCCCCGCACGACGTACCGGATGCCGTAGACACGCGCGAGATCCCGGGCGCGCGCGTCGACCTCGACGTTGCCGGTCTCGACGATGATCGTGAACGGCACGAGCGCCTCGTTGATGTCCCCGCCGTGCAGATCGACGTACGCGTCGCTCGGCGCGATCACTTCGGTGAACAACGTGTGCGCGAGTCGCTCGCTCGCGGTGCCGTCCGCCTTGCCGGGGAAGACGCGGTTCGGATTCTTGCCGTCGAGCGGACAGATGTAGATGCTGCGCGCGGCGAACGACGGCACGTCGACGATGTGCACGATCACGACGGTGCCGCGAACGTCCCCCGCCCGGAGGTCGGCCGCGGTGCGGATCGCCGCCTCGATGCCGGGATACTCGCCGCCGTGGACGCCCGCGGTGATCGCGAGCCGCGGCCCCGCGGCCGCGCCGTTCACGATCGTGACGGGCATCTCGATCGGCGTCCCCGGCACGGGGAGAAACCCGGTCACCTTCGCACCGGGCGCGGCGCGGAGCGGTCCTAGCGTTACGAGATCCTGTCCCATCGGCACTCCTTTCGGACGTTCATCGCCGGGGTCACGGAGACGCCGGCTTGAATTACGTGGCGGCGGGCCGCTCGTCCGCCGGCGCGAATATCGCGGCCGCGGCGCCGCCGTCCGGCGCCGGGGCAAGGGCGGCGCGAACATCCTCGAGTTTCCGTTCGTCCCACCGCACGTCGAGCGCGTCCGCGAGCGCGCCCGCGACGGGCAGCGCCGCCTCGTCGAGCGATACCGGCCGGCCGAGCAGGCGCGCGATCGAGGTCACGGGCCGCCCGAGCCCGCACGGGTTGATCAGGTCAAAGGCCCCGAGGTCCGGATCGACGTTCAGGGCGAAGCCGTGCATCGTCACCTTGCGCTTCACCGCCACGCCGATCGCCGCGACTTTCGCCCCGCCCGCCCAGACGCCGGGAAAGCCCGGCAGGCGCTCCGCGGCGATCTCCCAGGTCCGAAGGGCCGAGATCAGCGCGGCCTCGAGCGCGCGCACGTAACGGCCGATGTCCTCATTGAACGCGCGGAGGTCGACGATCGGATACCCAACCAACTGGCCCGGACCGTGGTAGGTGACGTCTCCGCCACGCTCGATCTGGAACATCTCGATGCCTCGCGCCGAGAGCAGCGCCGGCCCGGCGAGCACGTTGGTGGGGCGCGCGGCACGGCCGAGCGTGATCACCGGCGGATGCTCCAGGAGCACGACGGCGTCCGGGATCGCGCCGGCCTGGCGCGCCGCCAGCAGCGACTTCTGCAACGCCCACGCGTCGCCATACGCCAGGCGTCCGCACCGCACCAACCACGCCGTTCGCATTTCCGATGCCCCTCCGCCTCCGGCTGCGTGCTTCGACGGCCGCGCGGAGCGATCCCTGGGCCGCCCGCCGGTGCAGAACGGCTAGCGCCGCGCGGCGAGCGACCAGCCGGCGAGCACCGCGAGGCCGCCGCCGAAGATCGCGAGTTCGACGATCGCGTAGACGCCGTGCAGCGAACGGATCGCGGCGTACCGAGGATCCCCGGGTGTGCGGTTGACGAAGTCGAGTCGGGCGGCGAGGCGCGTGATCTCCGGCGTAAGGTAGAAGGTCTGCGCGGCCGCGAGGATCAGCATGACCGCGGTCACGGCGATCGTCCAGCGGGCCGACCGTGCGGCGGCCGCGGCGGCGAGTGCCGCGACGCCGCATACGATTTCGATCCGGTTGAACCGCGCAAACACCGCTTGGCCAAGCGCGACGGCCTGGTTGCGGGTCAACGCCGGCGTCGCGAACCGGAGCGGCGCGTCGATGAAATCGAGCGCCGCCATCCCGCCGATCCACAACGCGACGGCCACCGTGCGGACAACCGCGGCGAAGGCGCTCACACCGGCACTCTTGCCCGCGGGCGCGACCGGACCCTCTAGGGCGGCAGCCGGACAGTCGGCGGCGCGGCGGCGGGCCCTTCGGCTTCGAAGTACGGCCGCGACCGGAATGCGCCCGCCGACGCGACCCAGGCCGACGGAACTTGCTGCACCGGCGTGTTGTAGGCGAGCACCCGGTCGTTGTAGCGCCGCCGTTCGACGGCGATGCGGTTCTCCGTCCCGGCCAGTTCGTCCATCAGCGCGGCCACGGCCGCCCGGCTGCGCAGGTCGGGAGACGCTTCGACGACGCCGATGAGCCGCCCGACCGGAGCTTCGAGCGCCGTGGCGGCGCGGACCCGGTCCGGCGATCCCGGCGGCGCGGCGAGGTACGCCGCGCGGGCCGCGGCGATCGCGGTAAAGACCTGCCGCTCCTGCGCGAGCGAGCCGGCGGCCGCCGCCACGAGCGCCGGAACCAGATCGACGCGGCGCTGATACTGGGCTTCGACCTGCGCCCACTGCGAGTCGACCGCGGCTCGCGCCTGCACGAGCCGGTTGTACGTCGTGATCCACCAGCCGGCGCAGCCGAGCACCACGGCCAGCGCGAGCAGCGCGGCCACCGCCCACGCGCCCGGCGTGCGGGCCGGATCGGGACGGCCGGTGATCACGTGGCGGCGCGCCGCGCCAGGTGGCCGATCGCTTCGACACCCCGGATGAGCCCGTCGCCAAACCGGCCGCGCCGGAACTGCGGCGCGATGACGTGGTCGATGATGCGCTGCGCGTCCGCGGGATCGACGACGCCCGAGAGCCCGCGCCCGAGCTCGATGTGAATGGCCCGGTTATCCACTGCCACGAGCACGAGGACCCCGTTGTCGCGCCCGTGCTTGCCGATGCCGACGTGGTTGAAGTAGCCGCGCGCGAGCGCCGGTGCGTCGTCCGCGCGGCGGACCACGAGCACCGCGATCTCGACGCCGGTCTCCCGCTCGATCGCCTCGGTGAGACGCCGCAGGCGCGTCTTGTCGGGCGCGCTCAGGAGACGGTGCATCCCGCCGATCACGGCGTCACCATCCTCCGGAGGCGCCCCCGCCGCCCGACGCGCCGCCGCCGAACCCGCCGAAGCCACCCCCACCCCCGAAGCCGCCGCTACCCCAGCCGCCGCCGACGAAGTACGGCACCGGCATCACCGCGGCACGCTGCACGAGCCGCTTGTCCTTGTACCCGCACCGGGAACATGTCCAGCACTGGACCGCGCCGACTGCCGCGGAGCCGGTCGCCGACTCGAGGCGCATCATCGCGCCGCACCGGGGACAGCGCCGGGCGCTGCGCCGCGACGCCAACGTCGCGATCGCGATGAAAACGAGGAACAGCAGGACGGCGAGGCCGCCTCCCCCGCCGGACCGGCCCGATCCGGCGCCCGCCGCGCCCGGCGGGACCGGCGCCGCCGGTTGGACCGCACCCGCGCCGGGCGCACCCGGCGCGCCGATGAGCGCCGTGAGCGCGTCGACCGCGGCGTTGAGGCCGTCGGCGTACCGCCCCGCCCGGAACGCCGGCGCGATGTCGTCGCGAATGATACGGCCGGCGGCGGCGTCGGGGACCTTGGCTTCGAGTCCGTATCCCACCTCGATGCGGACTTCGCGCTCCTTCAGCGCGATGAGCACCAGGATGCCGTTGTCGCGGCCGCGCCGTCCGACCTTCCACGCTTCCTCGAGGCGGACCGCGAACTCGTTGATCGGCACCCCGCCGAGGTTCGGAAACAGCGCGATCGCAATCTGATTGGTGGTGGCCCGATCGTACGCCGCGAGGCGGGCGTCGAGCGAGGCGCGCGCCCCGGCGTCGAGCGCGTGCGCGAGATCCGAGACATAGCCCTGCGGCGGGGGGAACGCCGGCATGCCCGGCGCGGCGGCAGCGGCGGCGAACGTCGCCGCCGCGACGAGCGCCGCGGCGATGAGAAGAACGCGCGGGGTCAGGGCGTGGGCACTCCGAGATTGACGCGCGGAGCCTCCTGTGCGCCCGGCTGCGCCTGGAAGTACGGGCGCGGCTGGAATCCGAAGGCGGACGCGACGAGCGTCGTCGGAAACGTCTGCAGCGTGGTGTCGTAGACCTGAACCGCGCCGTTGTACCGGCGGCGGGCGAACGCGAGTTGGTTCTCCGTCGCGGCGAGCTGCTGCATCAGCGACTGCACCGTCTCGTTGCTGCGCAGGACGGGGTAGTTCTCCACGATGACCAACAGGCGGGCGAGCGCGCCCTGCAGATTGTTGGCCGCGTCGATCCGCTGCGGCGTGCCGGGCTGGGTGCCGGCGTACTGCGTCCGCGCCCGCGCGATCGCCTCGAACACGGTGCGCTCCTGCGCCAGCACGGCGCGGGTCGACTCGACCAGGTTGGGGATGAGGTCGAAGCGGCGCTGCAGCTGGGTCTCCACGTCGGCCTGGGCGGCGTCCACCTGCTGCCGCAGCTGCACGAGGTGATTGTACGCGCCCGCAACCGATGAGGCGGACACGACGCCGATCAGTACGACGGCGAGCACCGCGATGAGCGCGGCACGCATGAGGCGACCCCCCGATACCCGCGCGTCTTCCGAGCCCCGCGCGGACCATCATCAGTATACGAGCGCGATCAAGGGCCTGCGTGGCCGACGGGCCGGGACCCGCCGGCCACCGCAACAAAACAGCCCCTCCCGGAGGAGAGGCCGTCTGGACGTCGTGCCGGCGCCGCGGCCGGCTCCCGCCGGTGTTAGGCGGCGCGCAGCCGGGGCATGACGTGGCCACTCGTCGGCGCGATGCCGTCAGTCGGCGGCTTCACGCCGAGCTGCGTGTTGATAATCTCGATCGCGCGGTCCAGCTGGCTGTCATGCCCCTCGTCCATCGCCTGCGACGTGAGCGACTCCGGCGTGTCCGGGGTGACACCCTGCCCTTCGAGCCGCGTGCCCTTGCCGGTGAACACGCGGGCGACGGTCACGCTCATCCCGGCGCCTTCCGGCAGGTCGATCGTGATCCCGATCTCCACGGCGCCCGCGGTCTTCGTACCCTCGACCACGCCGCGTCCCGACTCCTGAATCGCCGCGGAGAGCAGCTCCGCCGCGGAAGCCGTGCCTTCGTCCACCAGCACGACGATCGGCACGCTCGCCGGCACGATCGGCGCGCTCGGCGTCTGCATGACGATACTCTTTCCGGTCCGCGTCCGCATCTGCAGCACCGCGGAGCCCTCCGGCAGGATCGCCGACGCGATGTCGCGCAGCTCGCTTACCAGCCCGCCGGGGTTGCCGCGCAGGTCGAGGACGAGCGCCCGCATCCCCCCGCCTCGGAGGTCCTGCATCGCGTTGCGGATGCTGGCGCCCACCCCCGGAACGAACTCGAACAGCCGGATGTAGCCGATCTCGCCGGGCAGCATGCGGTCGGTCACGGTCGGCACGTGGATCGCGCCCCGCGTAATGGTCACGTCGATCGAATCCGACGCGCCCGCGCGCAGTACGGTCAGCGTCACCTGGCTGCCGGCCGTGCCGCGAATCATCCTCGAGACTTCGTCGTCGGCGAGGCTGTTCGTGGCGTGGCCGTCGACGGCGACGACCCGGTCGAACACCCGGATGCCGGCCCGCTCGGCGGGACCGCCCGGATAGATCTCGCTGATGTAATACTGGCCGTCGCGGTGCAGCAGCACGATGCCTACTCCGGTGAACGCGGCCTGTCCGGCTTCGCGGCGCTTGATCTCCTGGTAGAGCGCCGGCGGCACGAACCCGGTGTGCGAATCGTGCAGGCTCTGAAGCATCCCGTCGACCGCGACGTAGGCGAGGTCGGTCTCCGCGATGCGTCCGGCCGCCTGCGCGGTGAGCTCGGAGAACCGCTGGGAGAATAGGGACGACGCCTCCTCGTCGGTGGCGGTTTCCGGGATCGGCGTCCCGGCACCGGCACCGGCCTTCTTCTCGGCCGCAGCCAGCGCGGCGTTGAGCAGCGGCGCCGCGGCGAGCTGGTCGACGTAGTTCTTCTGCAGCGTCTTGAGCGCGGCGAGTACGAACGGCGCCGACGCGGCGTCGGCGTGGGGCAGGATGGGGGTCGCAAGAACGGCTGCAAGGGCGGCGGCGAGGGCCAGCGAGGTGAGACGGAAGCGCAGAGCCATCAGATCTTCTCCCCCCAGATGCGTGTCTGACGCTGGATGTGGGTCAAAGTATTCGGTATAGTATCACGGTCTCCCCGGCGGATGTATCGTGTCAGGAACCGATATCCGCGGCACGAAGCCGGATCGGAACGCCCGCGGACGCCGCCAGGGCATCTGCGGCGCGTCCCCGGTTGAGCGCAACCTCCACCAATCCGTCGCTGCCCTTCATAATAACCGCCTCTCCGACCTCCACATCGCCGAACGTACGTCCGACGACCGCGGCGGCGGTCCTGGACCCCACCTCCACGGCGGCATGCCGGGCGCCGGCGAGACCGGCCAGGAGGGCCGCCGGGATACTGGTGACAAGATTGCCGAACGGATCGATCCAGAGTACCGTCCCGCGCAGAACCGATCCGTCCCAGCCGCCCTCCTCGAGCGTCAGGTCGGCGTAGTCCGGCGCCGGCGCGCCGAGCGCCTCCAACGCCACGCCCGACGCCAGATACGCCGCGGCGGGCGCGAAGATGTCCCGGCCGTGAAACGTCGCCGAGACCGGGTGGCGCCAGTAGGCGGGGTTCGTCAGGCGATAGACGTGCGCGTGGCCGAGCCGCTTCGCGGCGGGCAGCAAGAGGCCGTTGTCGGGTCCGACGAAGATCTGCGCGCCGGCGGCGACGGCGAGCGGCGCGCGCGCGGTGCCGACGCCGGGGTCGACGACCGCGCAGTGCACCGTCCCCGGGGGACACGCCGGCGCCACCGACCACAGCAAGTACGCGCCGGTGCGCACGCCGTGCCGCGGTACGGCGTGGGTGATATCGACGAAGCGCGCGTCGCAGATTCCGGCGGCGACCGCCTTCATCGCGGCCGGATATGGAGAGTCGAGGCCGAAATCAGAGAGGAGCGTCAGCAGCCCCATCGCCGGTTCCGCAGAACGCCGCGATCGTCTCCGCGTACACCTGCGCGCACGTGACCACGGACGGCAGATCGACGTACTCGACCGCGGCGTGCGCCCCCTCGCCGGACGGACCGAACACGACGGCCGGGACCCCGTGCTGCGCCAGGAGCGCCGCGTCGCACCAATACGCGACGCCGATGTGCGGCGGAGACTGTCCCGTCACCCGCCGGCACGCATCCTCGAGCGCGCGCACGATCGGCGCCTGCGGTTCCACCTGGAGGCCGGGCCGGCTGCCGGTGATTTCGAGCGTAGCCCGGAATGCCGGGTCGACCGCACGCAGGCCTTCCAGGATCGCCGTGAGCTCGCGCTGCGCGCCGGCCGCGGTCTCGCCGGGCAGCGTCCGGCGTTCCACGTCGAGCGTGCAGGCCGGCGGATATGTGCTGAGTCCCTCGCCACCCTGGATCAGCGACGCGTGGACGGACGGCCGTCCCACGAGCGGGTGGACGGCGACGGGCAGGACCTCGCGATCGAGCCGGTCGATCGCGGCCAGCACGCGGCCCATGTGAGCGATGGCGTCCACGCCGGCGACGGGATCGCTGCCGTGCGCGGCCCGTCCCTCGGTGCGGATGCGCGCCCACACGAAGCCTTTGTGCGCGAGGCACAGACGCATCGCGGTGGGCTCGGTCACAACCGCGCCGTCGGTCCGGCAGCGGCGCGCGACCGCCTCTGTGCCCGCGCTCAGGTACTCTTCGTCGATGACGAAGGTCAGGACGACGTCGCCGAGGGGGACGATGCCGGCCTCGCGAAGCGCGGCCACCGCGCCGACCATCGCGGCGAGGCTGGCCTTCATGTCGTAGGCGCCGCGCCCATACAGGCGGTCGCCCCGGCGCTCCGGGGAAAACGGCGCCTCCATGCCGGCCGCGCCGACGGTGTCGGTATGGCCGTTCAACATCAGTGATCGGCCGCGGCGGGGATCGGCGCCCCGCAGGACCGCGACGACGTTGGGCCGGCCGGGCAGCGCCTCCGGCAGCGTGACCTCGAGATCGAGCGCGCGGCAGGCCGCGGCCAGCGTCGTCGCGATCTCGGCCTCACCTTCGCCGTCCGGCACCAGGAGCGGATTGACCGAAGGGACGGCGACCAGCCGTTCCGCCAACTCGATCACGGCCTCCGGTCGGACGCGGGGACGCATGGACGCGGTCACGGTAAGCCCACCTTAGTATGGAAGGTTATCGGGGCAGCTGGCGGCTCAGCCACCGCGCATCTGCGCGACGGCAAGATCGAGGGCGCGGCCGACTTCGGCCGGCGGGGCCGTGCCCTGGGCCGCCTCCGCCGTTCCGCCGCCCCGGCCCCCGACCGCGCGCGCCGCCTGGGTCAGCACGGCCGCCATGTCCGCCGCCACACCGGGAGACCGCGCGAAATACAGCCGCCCGGTTGCGACCACGCCGGCGAAGACGACGCTGGGCTCGCGCGAGGTGAGCTCGCGCAGAAGCAGCCGGACTTCGTCTTGGTCCCGCTCGGGAAACTCGAGTCGAAGCACCTTCGGCGTTTCACCCGCGGGCGCCGCGGCGAGCCGCTCCGCCGCTTCGTACGCCAGCAGGCGTTTCAACGAGGCCGCGAGCGCGCGCTCACGTTCTTCGAGCCGGACGCTGAGCCGCCCCAACGCCCCCGGAAGCTCGCGGTCGCCCACCGTAAGACGCGCGGCCCATTCCGCGACGAACCCGTGCTTCCAGCGGTAGTCGCGAAGCGCGCGCCAGCCCGCCAAAAACTCCACCCGGAGATGCCCCTTCGCACGCTCCCAACGCCGCAGCAGGATCGGCCCGAGCTCCCCGGTGGCCCTCACGTGTGTCCCGCCGCACGCGGAGCGGTCCAAGCCTTCGATCTCGATCACGCGCAGCATCCCCGCACGCTTCGCCGGACGCCGCAGGCCGAGCCGGTCCGCCTCGTCCGCATCGACGAAGCGCACGGTGACGGCGCGGTTGTCGTAGACCGCCTGGGCGAGTGCATCCTCGACCGCCAGCGCGTCGTCCGGGGACAGCGCGGCGCGCTCGAAGTCGACGGTAGACGTATCACCGAGATGCACGGACACCGTTTCGGCGCGAATTTGCTGGAGGAAGGCCGCGGAGACCAGGTGCTGCGCCGTGTGTTGCTGCATGTAGTCGTACCGCCGGTCCCAGTCGATCTCCGCTTCCACCTCGACGCCGACGCCGGGCGGCGCACTGCCGGGCTCGAGGACATGCACGACGTGGTCGCCGGCATCGACCACGTCGACGACCGGTATCCCGGCCACGGTGCCGGTGTCGTGCGGCTGACCGCCGGACGTCGGGTAGAACGCGGTCCGGTCGAGGACAACGCCGGTCCGTCCGCCGGACGCGGGGACGGCGGCCAGCACACCGGCGAGAAACGTCCGACGGTAGGCGTCGTTGTAGTAGAGCCGTTCCGTCGCCGCCGTGCCCGGCGGCACCGGTCCGTCCGCGCCTGTGCTAGAATACATGCGTGTTGTTCCTCATCTCGCTCATTTCGGACGCGGCCCAGTTGCTGGCGCTGCTGATCATTGTGCGGGCCCTGCTGACGTGGATCCCGTCGGTCGACTACCACCATCCGGTCGTGCGGGGGATCGTCCGCGTCACGGACCCGATCCTGCTGCCGATCCGCCGGTTCGTGCCGCCGCTCGGCGGGATGGACGTCACGCCGATCGCCGCGCTCCTCCTGATCCAGGTCGCCCGCTACCTGCTGATCAATATCGTCGCCGCCGCCTTCGGCGTCTAAGCTGCCGCTAGCACGCCGACATCACCTTCGCGCCGCGTTGCCGCGCAAAGCCGGCGCTTGCGTTCGTGGTGCAGCCCTGCGAAACAACTCCGCCCCACGGATGTGGTTCCGCGTTTCAGTTCGCTCAGGCCGTGGTAGTCCCCCCTGGACCGCGCGCCGAGACTCACGCTTGTCTGACTATGTCGACCGAGATCTCCACAGCCGGAATCGTTCCTCGGTTCTCAAGCCAGTGTGTGGTGTGCCTATCCTCGGGCCAGCCCACTCCCGGCCCGTAATCCGTCGCGACGCCGTTTCGATGGTCGGTGATCGTTCCTTGCAGTATGTAGACGGTGCCCGGTCTGTCTTTATGGTCGTGAATCGGGCCGAAGACGCCTCCAGGCTCCATGGTCACCATGCGCATTCGAAGCCGGCGCCCAGCCATGCCCTCGATCTCCGGCCCAAGGTCAACGGTTGCCAGCAATTTCACCGTAACACCCTTCGTCTCAGGCGCCGCCTGTTCGTTGCTCATCGTGCTCTCCTCTCCGCGCTTCCCGGGTAGCGATGTATCCGCGTTCGAGGCGCGCGGCCGCCGGACCGTCCGTACCGGGGTGCGCGCGACCAAGACGCTGCCGTAGCGTCGTCGGGCAACGTTGAACCGCGGGCGCGACACAGCGTCGGGCGAATCGGTAGGGACCGCGCGCCGGAGCCGAGCGAGAGCCCCCTTGTGGACCCGAAGCGTCGCCGAGGAGCATCTGCCGACGCATCACGCGCGCCTACGACGTCGACATCACCTTCGCGCGACGTCGCCGCGCGGGACGCCGGCGCTTGCGCTCGTGGTTCATCAGGTTTTCCGGCAGGCGCTCCTCCCACGTGATCATGCTGTGGAAGAACACCTTGTCGCCTTCCTGCAGCCCGCGCGTAACCTCGGTGATATGCATGTTGGTCGCGCCGAAAGCCTTCAGCGCGTGCTGCACCGCGGCCTCAGGCTTCGCCCGGTCGCCGCAGGTGAAGATATCGAGGGCGACGTAGCCGACCTCCGGCCATGTGTGCACGGACAAATGCGACTCCGAGATCACGACGACGCCGCTGACGCCCATCGGCCGGAACCGGTGAAATGAGATGGACCAGATCTGCACGTCGGCGGCTTCAGCCGCGCGGACGAGCACCTGCTCGACCTGTTCCACCCGGCTGATCACGTCGGGGTTACAGCCCGAGCCTTCGACGATGTAGTGGTGCCCGACCGTGTCCACCGGTCACCCCCCCAGGACAGCGATGTGCGCGCGTCGCCCCCGCGCGCTCACACGAACCGTCTGATGACCGCGATGAGGCCGGTGCTGATCAGGGTGACCAGAAAGGCGCTGACCAGCACGCCCACCGCCAGCGCGGCGACCGCCTGACGCCGCGGCAGGCCGAACGTCCAGGCGAGGACGGCGCCCGAATAGATTCCGGGTCCGGGAAACGGCAGGCTGACGTAGATGCCCACGCCGACGACCCCCCACCGCTCCACATATTTTCGTCCGCGGTGCCGGACTTCCTGGATCAGGCGCCGCACGAACGCGGACCGCGACAGCAGCCGCTCGTAGAAGAGGTCCAGCGCCACGAACGCCGGGATGATCATGATCCAGCTTGCGAGCACTGCGGCACAGAACGCGATCGCCGGGGACAGCCCGCGGGCGATCCCGTACGGGATGGCGAGCCGCAGCTCGACCCAGGGCACGACCGACAGCACCATCACGTGAACGAACCTAATGAGCATCGCATCCGGCACGCAGCGCGGCCACCCGCTCCTTCCGCGCGCGGGTGCGCATCGCCGCGGCCAGCCAGGCGCGCCGCGCGGCGCCCGCCGGCGCCGGCAACGACGGCATCGGCGCCGGCCGGTCCGCGTCGTCCACGTGCACCATCGTGAGGTACGCGGCACAGGTGTGATGCCGCTCCCGCCCGGGCTGCTCTCCGTCTACGCGCACGCCGATCTCGGCGGACGTCCGCGACACGAAGGTCACCGCCGCGGCCGCGTCCGCGATCTCCCCCACGCGCAGCGGATGGTAGAAGTACACCGTATCAAGCGAGGCGGTGACAACGGGACCCCGCGCGTAGCGGGCGGCCGTGATCGCGGCCGCCTCGTCGAGCAGCGTCAGGACCTTGCCCGCAAACATCAGCGTGCCGCTGAAGGCGTCTTCGGGCGTCACGAGGTGGGCGAGATGCGTCCGCGGCGCGCGGCCGGCCCCCAGGCCGGCCGCGGGCACATCCGCGGCCGGGATCCCCTCCGCCGGGCCGTGCGCCTGCACCCGCGCGCGGCGCGCCGCCTTGCGGGCCTCAGCCGCCTGGTGCACCGCCGCCTCGGCGCGCGAGCTCGGGGTCACCGTCTGCCCGACCGAACGCGGACGTTCCCGATCGTCGAGCGCGATGAAGGCCAGGTGGGACGACGTCGTGCGCCTGGGCGCGGAGCGGCCCGGCGCCTCGGATTGGACCGCGACACCGACCTCCATCGAGGTCCGTCCGGCGTACTCAACCTGCGCGTCGATCGTGACGATCTCACCGACGTGCACGGGCGTAAGAAAATCCAGGTCGTCCATGGCGCCGAGCACGACGAGACCGTGGGCGAAGCGCGACGCGGCCAGCGTGCCCGCCGTCGCAATCCACGACATCATGCGGCCTCCGTAGAGGGTGCCGTGCGGGTTGGCGTGTTCGGGGAAAACGAGCTGGACCATCTGAAAACGCGTCTCGGCGATGGTCGGCACAGGCTGTATGGTACCATAGGGGCGCCGATGACGCTCCGCTACGCGCTCAGCCGCCTGGAACGCGCCGACGCGCGCCGCGCGTTCGGCCGGACGTGGCTGTGGATCTGTCTGGCCGGCGCCGCGGTCACGCTCGTCGCGGACGGCGGGCGCCACTTCTTTCTCGTGTCGGTGGCGTGGCTCGTCTGCGTCTTCGCGCCGATCCGGATCGCCGTCGAGGTGCTGCAGACCGCGGGCCCGCGGTGGAGGGCCTCGCTGCAGAGAGGGCTGCTCGAGCGCCCCGATCGTTACACGTCGCCGGAAGACATCGCCCTGATGGTCGAATGGTTCGTCGCGCTGGATGTGCGCGCGCCTCGGCTGGCCTCCCGCGATCTCGCGCCGAAGGTGATCGCCGCCGCGGCGCGTCTTTGCGGCGCCACGCTCCGGGATGGAGCGCCGAGCCTGCGCCGGGCGGCGATCCGGTGCGCGTCGCTTCTCGACCGGTGGCTCGCCGTGATCGCCGCCGGTGAGCGGTTGTTGCCGCTGCCGGCGGCCGCCCAGACCGGACCCGCCGCCGGGAACGGCGCGGGCTCGGGCGCGCTGTGGGATCCGACCGCGAGCATCCAGGATCAGTGGACTACGCTGCGCGCCATCGCGGGACTGGCGGCCCTCACGAGGGTCCTCGTGGACGTCTACGAGGACAACACCGGACTCGCGCTGGAGGGCGCCGCCGCGATCAGGACGGAAGCGGACGCTGCGATGGACTACGTCGACCAGGTCGGGCTGAGGCTCGACGGCCCGCCGTGGGAAGACGTGTCGGGTGTGCCGCCGGCCTCGCTGCCGATTGAAACGGCCTCGCGGGTCGCCGAAGCCTGGACGGAGTTTTTTGCGCACCCGATTCCGGCGCCCCGGCGCCTCGCCGCGTTCGTCAGCGCCGTGACGGCCTGACGCCGGAGGACGCGGCCGTGTCCGACCACGACCCAATCCGGCGGGGCGCCGCCCCACCGCGCCTGACCCGTCGTGCTCTGCTCCGGTTCGCGGCCGCAACGGTCGCGGCGGGCGGGATGGGCCGTCCGGCCCACGCCGAGGCGACCGCCCGATGGTGGAGCAGCCTCGTGTGGGGCGTTTTCGAAAACCACACCTACTCCCAGGTCTCGTCGCTCGCGTCGCACCGCCGCCTTGCCCGTGAGGGCGCGGTGCTCACGCAATACTTCGCGGTGTCGCACCCGTCCGGACCCAACTACCGCGCGATGGCCTCGGGAGAACTCTGGGGCACGAACGAGGTCGTGACCACGTTTCATCCGACGGTGGCAAGCGTCGGCGCCGAGGCATCGCCGCCGGTCCCGGCCTACGTGTATCATCTGGCCGGCACCATCGCTCCCAAACACAACCCGCTCGCGGACCTGCGCGCGCCGATCGCGCGCACGCGCGCCGGTTTCGAGGCGCTGCGCGCCGACCTGCGCGGCGGGCCCGGGGGCCTACCCGATCGCTGCCTCGTCTACGTCGGTTGGGATGACGACAACGAGATGCACAACGGTCACCCGCTTCGGGCCGACGCCAACCTGAACACCCTGCTCGACGCGCTCGCCGGCTCCCCGTGGTTCACGACGCCGGACGAGGGCGGCCGCTACCCGGCCTTCTTCTTCTGCTACGACGAAGACGACTTCCACACGGACAACCACGTCTTCGCGGCGTTCTGGGGCCGGGGCGTGCGCCGTGGCGCGGCATCCGCGATCCGGCACACGCACTACGGGTTCTGCCGCACGATGACCGACAATTGGGGCCTGCCGGCGCTCGGCCTGGCCGCCCGCGAAGCGCCGATCAGCGAGATCTGGCTCTGACCCCGCCCGCGCCGGACCGGCCCCCGGCGGGAGGAGTTGCGGACGGTCCGGCGTAGTAGCACCCGGCACGCTCGGCGCCGTCCTCATCGCAGCATTCGATGCGGCATTCGTGGAGGCAGGTCATTACACCATAATGGCGCGGCGAAACTCACACAGGGGCAGGCCAGGCGGGAGGGCGAGAGGCCGGCGCGGCCCCGGGTTTCTGCTCGGCATGCTCGCGGGCACCGGGCTCGTCCTGGGTTTTCTCGCGGGGTGGCATTTCCGGCCGGCGCCGCCCGCACCGGCCCCGACTTCCGCGGTGTCCAGGCCGTCGCGCGCGGCACCGGCCGTGCCGGTGCCGCCCCGCCGCGCTGCGCCGCCCGCTCGGACCGCCGCCCCCCGCCTTCCGCGCGACAACCCCGAGCAGTCGCAGACCCCCGTGGTCGTGCCCGCGCAGTCCTCGCCGGCCACGCCGGATCATCCCCGGGTCGCCGTCATCTTCGACGACGCGGGCTACAGCCTGCACACCGCGCGGGAGGTAATGGCGCTTCCGCGGCCGGTCACGATCTCCGTGCTGCCGGGCCTGCCGTTTTCAACGCCGATCGCCGAAGAAGCGGCGGCGCGCGGCGTGCAGGTCATCCTCCACCTGCCGGTTCAACCGGACGACCCGGCGCTCGACCTCGGACCCGGGGGCGTCACCGTCGACATGTCCGACGACGCGATCGCGAAGACGGTCGCGAAGGACTTCGCCACCGTCCCCGGCGCGGTGGGCACAAACAATCACATGGGCTCCCGCGGCACCGCCGATCTGCGCGTCATGCGCGCGATCCTCGGAGTCGTCAAGGCCCGAAGGCTGTTCTTCGTCGACAGCCTGACCTCGCCGCGGTCGATCGCGGCGGAGACCGCGCGCGCGGTCGGCGTGCCGACCGCGGTCCGCGCGGTCTTTCTCGACAACCAGGACGACGAGACGTACGTGCGCGCGCAGTTTCACGCGCTGATCCGGGTGGCGCAGACGCGCGGGCAGGCGATCGCGATCGGCCACGTCGGCAAGGTGACCGCGCGCGTCCTCCGCGACATGCTGCCGGAGTTCGACGAAGCCGGGATTCAGCTGGTCCCGGTGTCCGCCTTGGTGCGCTGAGGCGGTTTGCTACAATCGGCTGAGTAGTCCGACACATCCACGAGAGGCCGCGGGGACCGCCCGTGCGGCGCCTCGCGCCGGCCGATTTTTGCGGAACGATGCCCTTACGGAGGGACCCATGCGCGTGACGCTCGCCGATACACTCCCGGCCGCCACCCCCTGCGATCTCCTGGCGCTACCGGTGTCCGAACCCGGCACGCTCGGCGGGGACGCGGCCGCGGTCGACAAGCAGCTCGGCGGCCGGCTCGCGAATGCGGCCCGCGCCGACGGCTTCACCGGGAAGCGGGGTCGGACGCTGCTGTTGCACACGCTCGACGCGCCGTTCCGGCGCACGCTGCTTGTGGGGACGGGAAACGGCCGCGATGCCGAGGCCGTGCGCCGGTTCGCGGCGGTGGCGGCGCGACAGGCCGGCGGCGTGCAGGCGGGGCGGCTGGCGATCGCGGTACCCGCCGGTGAGCCGGCCGGCGCGGCCGGCTCCCCCGCCGAGCGCGTGCGCGCGGCGGCCGAAGGCGCCGGTCTCGCCGGCTACCGGTTCGACAAGTATCGCACAGCTGAGGACAAAGGACCCGACGACGCGGTCCTCCTCGCGCAGGGTGATCGCAAGGCGCTCGAAGGCGCGGTGGGCCTCGCCGGGATCGCGGTCGCTGCTACGTGCCGCGCCCGCGACCTCGTGAACGAGCCGGCCAACGTCATCACGCCGGCTGCGCTCGCGGACCTCGCGCGCGACATCGCGAAGCGCGACGGGCTCGGCTGCCGGGTGATTGAGCTCGACGAGGCGCGCAAGATGGGAATGGGTCTCTTCGCCGCCGTCGCCGCCGGGAGCGACCAGCCGCCGAAGTTCATCGTGCTCGACTACAAACCGGCGTCCGGCGCGCGGGATTCGCGAACGGTGGCGCTGTGCGGCAAGGGCATCACCTTCGATACCGGCGGGTACTCGATCAAGACCGCGAGCGGCATGGCGACGATGAAAACCGACATGGCCGGCGCGGCCGCGGTCCTAGGGGCGATGGGCGCCCTGAAGGAGCTCGCGGTGCCGGTGCGTGTGCTCGGCATCGCCGTCGCCACGGAGAACATGATCAGCGGCCGCGCGACACGGCCCGGCGACATCGTCCGCGGCCTCGGCGGCAAGACGGTGGAGATCAACAACACGGACGCGGAGGGCCGGCTGGTCCTCGGTGATGCCGTCGCTTACGCCGTCCGGGAGGGCGTGAGCGAGATCATCGATCTTGCAACGCTGACCGGGGCCTGCGTCGTCGCGCTCGGCGACCACACCGCCGGGCTGATGGCGAACGATCAACCGCTCGCCGACCGCCTGCTGGCCGCCGCGACGGCCTCCGGCGAGCAGCTCTGGCAGCTGCCGATGTACGAGGAGTACGCCGAGGCGATGCGCGGTGAGTTCACCGACCTCAAGAACTCGGCTGGCCGGGCAGCGGGCGCCGAGCGCGGCGCGTCGTTCATCGCCGCCTTCGCCGGAACGACCCCCTGGGCGCACCTCGACATCGCCGGCCCCGCTTTCGCGGAGGACCGCAAAGGTCCGCCGTACGTGGCGCTCGGCGGGACCGGGTACGGGGTGCGGACCCTGCTGCGCTACTTGGAGGCCGCCGGCAGGTAAACGCCGCCGTAGAGCACGCCGGCCACACCGCCTCCGATCAAGGGGCCGATCCAATAGACGAGCTGATCGGCCCAGGCGCCGGACACGAGCGCCGGCCCGAACGCCCGCGCCGGATTCACCGCCGCGCCGGTCAGCGGCCCAAACGCCAGAATATCCATGGTGATCGTCAGGCCGATCGCGAGCCCGCCGAGCCGCGGCGCTCCGGGATGCACGGCGGTCCCGAAGACCACCGCCACGAGAAAGAAAGTCCCGATCGCCTCCAACAGGATGCCCGCGCCGCTCGACAACCCCGGCGCCAGCGCGGGCGTGCCGAGGTGCGCCGCCGCGGCGGGACCGCTCGGATACGTCGCGAGGAGCGCGAGGCCGCCGAGGGTCGCTCCGGCCAGCTGCGCGATCAGATACGCCGACGCCCTCGCGGCGGCAATGCGTCCCGCTGCGAGAAAGCCGACCGTCACAGCCGGGTTGAAGTGGCCGCCTGAAATCACCCCGAGCGCCGACACCATCACCCCGATCGCGAGCCCGTGCGCGAGCGCGATGCCGAGCAGGCTGACGCCCCCGTGCGTGGCCTCGTTCGCGATGATGGCGCCCGCGCCGGCAAAAATCAGCGTGAACGTGCCGATCAACTCCGCGAGCACCGGCTTCCACAGCGGCTGTGAGTCCATACCCACCTCCCCGGATCCCGGCGCCTAGTGTTGGCGCCGCACGCCGGTAAGTCCTCGTCGGAAACGCCGCCCGCGGCCGCGCGACACCGCCGTCAGGTCATTACGGCGCGTGCTAGACTTGGGCCATCGTGAGGCGCACGACCCGCACGCTGGAAGACCTGCGGCTGCTGCTCGACGTCGCGGCCGGACGCCGGGCAGCCGATCTGTATCTCGACGGCGCGACGCTGCTCAACGTGTACAGCGGCGAGCTGTACCCCGCGAACGTGGCGGTCGCGGGCGGCCGCATCGCTTACGTCGGATCGAACCGCGGCATGATCGGGCCGGAGACGCAGGTCCGGACGTACCCCGGCAAGATCCTGGCGCCCGGCTACATCGATCCGCACACGCATGTCACGGGGATGGCGACTCCGGTCGAGTTTGCGCGCGAAGTGCTTCGAACGGGCACCACCACGCTCGTCGCCGACGCGATGCAGTTGATGCTGCAGACGCCGCCCGAGCGGCTCGTCCCGCTCCTCGAGTCGCTCTCCGCGATGCCGGTGCGCCTCTTGTGGGCGGTGCGTCTCCATCTGTCCTCGCACCTGCCGGAGGAGGAAATGTTCTCGCTGGACCGGGTGCGCGCGCTGCTCGAGCTCGACGCGGTGCGCTCGGTCGGCGAAGTCACCCGCTGGCCCGCCGTCTACCACGGCGACGAGGATCTGCTGCGGAAGATGGCCGCGGCGCTCGCGGCGGGCCGCCGCATCGACGGGCATGCGCCCGGCGCATCCTACGACCGGCTCACGGCGCTGGCCGCGGCCGGCTGGTCGTCCGACCACGAAGGGATCACCGCCGCCGATATCACGAACCGGCTGCGGGCCGGCCTTTACACGATGCTGCGGCACTCGTCGCTGCGCCCGGACGTCCCGGCGCTGGCGCGGGCGATTACGCCGGAGCGCGCGCGGGCGGGCCGGCTGATGTTCACCGCGGACGGCCCGGAAGCCGCGACGATCGCGCGGGAGGGCTATCTCGACCACGTGATCCGGCAGGCGATCGCCGCCGGGATCGAGCCGGTGCTCGCCTATCAGATGGCGACGATCGCGCCGGCGGCGTACGTCGGACTCGACGAGGACCTCGGCGGCATTGCGGCCGGCCGGCGCGCCAACATCGTCGTGCTCGACGACCTCCGGGAGCCGCGCCCGTCGACGGTCTTCGCGGACGGCCGGATCGCGGCCGAGAACGGCGCATGCACGGCGCCGTTTCCGAAGATCGCGTGGGCCGAGGTCATTCCGCGGCGCTTCGCGCCGGAATGGGATCCGGCGCCGGCGTTGTTCGACCTTCCCGCGGCCGCCGGTCCCGGCGGCGCGGCGGTGCCCGCGCTCGTCCTCGAGAACAGCGTGATCACGCGCCGCCAGGACGTGCCCGCCGCGGCGCACGACGGCCGCCTCGCGCTCCCGGCATCCTTCGTCCACCTCGCTCTCGTCGACCCGCGCGGACGGTGGATCGTTCGCAGCGCGCTCGGCAACTTCGTCCAGCGCCTCGGCGGCCTCGCCTGCACGTTCAACGTCACCGCGCATCTGACCGTGCTCGGCCGGGACGCTGGCGACATGGCGCGGGCGGCCCGCCGCGTCCTCGACCTCGGCGGCGGCATCGTCGCGGTCGAGGACGGCCGCACGGCGTTCGAATTTCCGCTGCCGATCGGCGGCATCATGTCGCCCGAGCCCTTCGCCGCGGTCGCCGAACGGGCATCGGCGCTCGCCGCCTTCCTCCGGGCGCGGGGGTACCCGCACACGGACCCGCACTATACGTTGCTGTTCCTGACCCTCGACTCGCTGCCCGACGTGCGGGTGACTTATCGCGGAGTATGGGACGTGAGACGGAACAGAGTGATCACACCGAGACAAGATCTATAGCACGCTTTCAAAGACCCGACCCCGACCGACTCAGAACCGGCCCGTCAGCCGGGTTCACTCTTCGTGGCGACGCCGAACGGCGCGCTTGGACGCACCCGCGCGGCGCGCGAGAGTTCTCCGGTCATAGATCTGCTACTTCTCGATCTGAATGTTTACGTGTTTCAGCTCCGTGTATTCGAAAAGCCCTTCGAGGCCGTACTGCCGGCCCACTCCGGACTGCTTGAAGCCGCCCATCTCGGTAGACTGATACATCTTGCCGAAGGTGTTAATCCAGATGGAGCCGGCCCGCACGCGCGTCGCGATCTTCATCGCCTTATTGATGTCGCGCGTCCACACGGCGGCCACCAGCCCGTAGCGGGTGTTGTTGGCGATCCGGATCGCGTCGTCCAGGTCCTTGAACGTCGTGATCCCCATGACGGGACCGAAGATCTCCTCTTGGGCGATCTTCGCGTCCGGCGACATCTCGTCGAACACCGTCGGCGCCATGAAGTAGCCTTTGGCGAGCTCCCCGTCCGTGAGGCGCCGGCCCCCGACGACGAGACGCGCCTCCTTCTTGCCGGTTTCGATGAAGCCCGTGACCTTTTCCAGCTGTGACTCGGAGATGACCGGCCCGACCTCGACGCCCTTCTCCCAGCCGGGCCCGACCTTCAGCTTCGGCACCATCTCCTTGATGCGCGACACGAACTCGTCGTGCACGCTCTCTTCCACGAGCACGCGCGTGCCGGCGATGCAGATCTGGCCGGCGTTGTAGAACGACGCCGCGTTGATCGCGCCCCGGATCGCGCGGTCGAAGTTGGAATCGGCAAAGACGATGGTCGGCGACTTGCCGCCGAGTTCGAGCGACACTTTCTTGAGGTTGCCGGCGGCGAGCCGCATGATCTCACGGCCGGTGGAGGTATCGCCGGTAAACGAGACCATGTCCACGTCGTCGTGCCGGGCCAGCTCCGCGCCGACCGGATCGCCGGGCCCGGTGACGATGTCGACGACGCCCTTCGGAAACTCTTCGATTCCCTCGATGATGCGGCCGAGCTCCACGGTCGACCCCGCGGTGTAGCTCGCGGGCTTCACGACGACGGCGTTACCGGCGGCGAGCGCCGGCGCGATCGCGCGGGCCAGCAGCGCGAGCGGGGCGTTCCAGGGCACGATGATCGCGACCACGCCGACCGGTTCGCGCATGATCATGCTGATGCTGTTCGGCTGCGGAATCTGGGAGCGGCCGAAGATCCACCGCGTCAGCCCCGCGTAGTAGCTCGTCGTCTCGGCGAGCCGGAGCGCCTCGCCGCGGCTGATCGGGAACGGCTTGCCGCTCTCGCGCGTCAGCTGTGTGGCGAGATCCTGATGGCGCGCGCGGACCGCCTCCGAGAACTTGGTGATGGCCGCCGTGCGCAACGCGGTATCCTCGCGCCACGCCGTCGATTCGAAAGCGCGCCGCGCCGCCTCGATCGCCGCGTGCGCGTCCTTGACGGTTGAGCGCTGCGCCCGGTAGAGCAGCTCGCCGTTGGCGGGACTGCGGACGTCGAAGACACCGCCTTCCGAGTCGCGCCATTCGCCGCCGATGAAGTTCTTGTAGGTCGCCGTCTGTTGAGCCGTCGCCATTCTGTCCCTCCCTATCGGCCGCGGTCCCTATCGGGACCGGCCGGCGCTATCCTGTCCACTCACCGTCCGGATCGAACCGCCGCAGGGCCGCGAGTTCCGCCGCGCTCGGCTCGGCCGTAATCGCCGGCCGCGCGGGGACGCGAAGATCCCAGCCCGTGTGCGCCCGCACCTCGTCGACCGCGACCCCCGGGTGCACGCTTTCCAGCACCATCTCGCCCGATTCCGGGTCGAACCCGAGCACCGCCAGGTTGGTGATTACGCGCGCCGGCCCGCCCCGGACGAGCCCGACCTCCCGCCGCCACGCCCCGCCGGTGCCGTATCCCGGCGAGGTCAGGTAGCCGACGCGCTCCGGGAACCGCCGCCGCTCGTGCTGCATGATTACCACGGTTCGCCGCGAGAGCGCGGCGATGTCCGCGGCGCCGCCGCTGCCGGGCAGGCGCACGCGCCGCCCGCCCTCTTCCACCCAAGTGGTGTTCAGGTTGCCGAATCGATCGACCTGGGCGCCGCCGAGGAAGCCGAGGTCCACGCGGCCGCGCTGCAGGTGGCCCATCACGTCGAGCAGCGTCGTGCACATCGCCGCGCCGGCGATGTTGGACGGATCACCCATCGTGATGAGCGCGCCCGCGGGCGGCGTGTCGCGGATGACGCCGTTTTCGAACAGGCCGATCGCCCGCGGGGCGTGGGTCGCCTTGGCGAGCGCGAAGCCCAAGAGCGGCAGGCGCATCCCGACGAAGACGATCTCCCCGTCGCGGATCTGCCGGGCCGCGGCGACGACCATGATCTGCCGGCGCGTGGCGGCCGGCGTCTCCGCCCGCGTCACAGCCCGTAATTCGCAGGCGCGGCGGGACGCGGGCTCCGCGGCCGCAAACCCTCCACGCGCGCGGCACCGAGCCGCGCGAGATACGCCTGGTGATCCGGGACGCCGGTGACCATGCGCTCGAGCCAGCCGAGAAATCCGTCGCGCGTCTTCGTCTCCGCGTGGTACTCGTCGTAGAACCGGTCGTCGCGGTTGACGTAGCCCTGGGTCGGGGACGGATGCGAGCCGGCCGGCACGACCGACACGGCGGCGACGAGGAAGCCGGGAATCAAGGTGCGGTTGGGATCGCTGCGGATGACGTCTTCGTCCACCAGCTCCTCGCATGTGAGCAGGACGTGCCGGGCCGCGCGCGCCGCTTCCAGCGTGACGCCGAGGTTGCCCCACAGATGCGCGTAGCCGTCCGCATCGCAGCGCGGCACGTGCAGAATCGCGAGGTCCGGCTCGAGCGCCGCGACTGCGAGCAGGCGCTCGCCGGTGAACGGGCAGGTCGTCTCGCGCAGGCGGCCGTGGCCGCGCGCGATGTCGCTTCCGAGCGCCGTCCGCGACGGCAGAAACGGCACGCCGCGGCCCGCCGCGTCGAGCGCCAGCGCGACGGTCATATTGGAATGATCTTCGATCGCGAGCGGTCGCGGGATCTGCTCTTCCACCGCGCGCCGGAAGTTGTAGGCGATTCCGGACCCGACGTTGCCTACCCAGGCCGCGATCACGCGCCCGACGCAGCCCGCGCCGATGAGCTGGTCGAACAGGATGTCGGAGATCGGGCCGACCAGCGTCAGCTCGCGCCGGCCCTGGCGAATGATCTCGTGCCCCGCGGCAAACGGAATGCACGACTCGAGGCCCGTGCCCATCGCGATGACCGCGCCGTCGCGGACGTACTGCGACACGGCATCGCGAAGGGCCATCACCTTGGCCACGGGGCGCGCTCCGCTCTCTCAGGAACCCCGCGCCGCGCGGCGGTCCGCCGCGGCGAGAGTCCCCCACTTGACCGATTCGAACGCGCTGCGGCAGCCCCGGCAGTAGTACTGCGACGTGAGCGCGGACGAGCCGAACAGGCTCATCAATTCGGTCGCCTCCGACCCGCAAAACGGGCAGGCGGGGGCCGGCGGCATCGTCTGCTCGGGCGCGCCCGCCCCCGGCCCGCCCGGCGATTTCGGCTTCATCGGCGGACCCTCCGGCCGCGCTCGTCCCACCGGCTCCACGGGAGCGGCGGGGACGGCTCCCAGCGGCCGTCCCTGCCGCGCACGGACGCCGGCACGCCGGCGTCCGCCAGCGCGGGGGCCAGCTGTCCGAGGAACCGCGCGCGCAGCGCGTCGCCGGCGTCGGCGAGCACGCCCGCGTCCACAAGCGCACGCAGCGCCCCGCCCCCGGCGGGCCCGAACCAGCACACCGCGTCGTCCCAGACCTCGCGGAGCGCCGCGGCGAGCTGCGCCCGCACCTCGGGGCCTTCGGCGGCAAGCTGCGCAAGCCAGCTCCGGCCGTGGATGGCGTGATACCGCTCTTCGTCGATGATCTTCCGCGCCCGCTGGCGCAGCGGCAGGTAGCGGGAGTCGAGCGCCGCCTCGAGGACGGTCGCGAGCGCCCGGTCCAGTGTCAAGTTCGCGACGATGAGATGCGGCCAGCTCGGAAACGGCCGTTCGACCAGGGCGACCGTCCGGGCGTCGGCGGCGGACCATTCGTGCTCCGAGCGGCGCGGCGCGCCGGGCAGCTCCTCGAGCAGCCCGTACAGCACCCGCGCGTGGCCCAGCTCGTCCTGCGCCATCGCGGTCGCCGCGACGCCGGCCTCGATCGTCGGCCCGCTGCTGCACCACTCGGCGTACCTGAGGCCGAGCGCGTGCTTGTTGTCCGCAAGCGCGGTGACCAGGTCGACGAGCGGCGCAACGCACCCGGCCGGCAGCGCGGACGGCCGGTCGAGCAGGGGCGTGCTCACCGGCGGCTACGCATGCGCGTCGACCGCCTCACCGCGAACGTCGTCCACGGCGATGATCGCGCGGCGCGGGACCACGTACATTTCAAGCCACGATTCCTCGTCGTAGATGCTGCGCGCGTAGACGCGGGCCAGCGCGTCGCCGGGCGCGGCCACCGATCCGACGTGGCGGAGCGGCTCCCCCTCCGCGCGCCGCGCGAAGACCTCGTAGACGGGCTCGTCGCCGATGGTCCGCATCAGACCGCAACGCCCCAACGGCGGAACTGCCGCCGCGCCGCCTCGCTCAGCCGGTGCTTCGTCCAGACCGGATCCCAGGTGGTCGTGAAGGCGACGTCCCGCACGCCCGGCAGCCGGCGCAGCCGTTCGCGCGCGTCGTCCATGATCATGTCCATGCACGGACACGCGGTCGAAGTGAAGGTGAGCGTGACGCGCACAACGCCGTCCTCGACGGCGACCCCGCAGACGAGGCCCATGTCGACGATGCTCACCGGCCACTCGGGATCGGCGACGTCCCGCAGCGCCGCGAACACCTGCTCGGGCGTGACCGCCGCGCCGGAACCGCCGGCCGCGCCCGGGTTCGCCGCCATCGTCAGTGAACGCCCGCGAGCGCCTTCATCTGTTTCCGGCCGCGCTGCAGCATGTCGACGAACATCCCGTTGCCCGGCCCTCGCCGCTTCCACCGGACGAGCACCTCGTCCCAGGTGATCGGCCGGTCCATCAGCCAGCGCCGCTCGCCCTCGTCGAAGTCGACCGGCAGCGGATAGTCGAGGGCGTACGTCCCCGCCGCCGCGTCGCGGTGGGCCGGCACCGTGAACCCGAGGCTCTCGCAGAGCGGCACCGCGGTACCCAGCCACTGCTGGCGGAGCTGGTCGTTCGTGCTGCCCTTGAGCTTGTAGGCGATCTGCCGGCCGTGCGTCTTCAGGTTGTCCGGCAGCCCGAACCACTCGACCGTCATCGGGAACATCCAGTCGATCGCCTTCTGGACCTCGTCCCGCTGCCCACCGGCGGCGAGGCGGCGCATCCCGTTCTCGCCGTGGCGGAGGTGGAAGTTTTCTTCTTTGTCGACCTTCGCGAGCGCCCGCCGCCAGGGCCCGTAGCTGCAGTTGCGGTACACGTCGCCGAGCAGCACGAAGCCGGCGCGGTCGTAGAAGGCGTTCGCGACGATCAGCTCGACCCACGACCGCAGCGGCACGTCGAAGGCGTACGGATGCTTGAAGGCGGTCGGCGCGCGATCGTAGATCAGGGCTTCCGTGTCCACGCCGAGGTCCTGCAGAATCCGGTATCCGATGTGGGCGTGGCTCAACTCGTCCTGGATGATCGCCAGCGCGGAGATCAGGTTGTTCATCGACGGCGAGTCCTTCGCCGCCGTGTAATAGCTCGGCGCGCTGATCATCTCCGTATCGGCGGAGATGGTGAGAATGTGGATGAGCGTGCGACGGTAGTCTTCGCTCATCTCGTCGGGGGTCTCGATGATGTGGCCCTGCTGGATGCGTTCGACGAGCTGCGCATCGGTCGGCGCCGCCATGCTCGACCTCCGGGCCGGGCCGGCCGCGCCCGCGCGGCGGCCTGGATATGCTACAATTCTTGCACGAACGACGTGAAATTCGTGTACAATTATTATACCACATGGCCAGCCGCGCGCGGAATCGCGAACGCCCGGGCGTCGCCGGCCGCGCGCAGACGGCGAGCGCCCGCTCCCTGCTCGTGACGATCTGGGGCGACACCGTCCGTCCGCGGGGCGGCGAGATCGGCGCCGCCCCGCTGATCCGCCTGATGGCACCGCTCGGCGTCTCCGCGCGCGCGGTGCGCGCCGCGCTGTCCCGCATGACGCGCCGCGGCTGGCTGCGCCGCCGCCGGGCGGGCCGGCGGGCCTTCTACGCGCTGACCGCCGGCGGCGCGCTCCGGCTCGAGCAGGGCGTTCGCCGCGTGTACCGGACCGGCGCCGAGCCGTGGGACGGCCGCTGGCGCCTCTTCACTTACGTCATCCCGGAAGAACGGCGGGCCGCCCGCGACCGGCTTCGGCGGGAGCTCCTCTGGCTCGGCCTCGCCCCGCTCTCCCGCAGCACCTGGGTGACCACGCGCGACCTCGCCGGCGTGCTCCGACGGTTGAGCGAGGCGCGCGGGCTCGACGGTGCCGTGGCGTTGTTCGAGGGACGAAACCTCGGGCCGGCCGGAGACCGGGCGCTCGTCGAACGGTGCTGGGATCTCGACGCGATCGCCGCCCGCTATCGCCGGTTCATCGCGACGACGCGGCCGCGCGCGGCCGCGCTCCGGCGGCGGGCCGCGGCCGGCACGATCTCCGACGGCGCCTGCTTCGCCGAAAAGATCCGGCTGGTCGACGAATACCGCAAGTTTCTGTTCGTCGATCCCGGACTGCCCGACCGGCTGCTGCCCTCGCGGCGTCCCGACCGCGAAGCGGCGGCGCTGTTCCGCCGGACCTACGGCCTGCTCGCCCCGCGGGCCGACCGGTTCGTGGCGCGCATGATGAACGGCGCGGACACGCGCCGATGAACGTCATCCGTTACCCGGCGCCGCGGGCCTTCCTCGACGCCGTCGAGCCGTTTCTGCTCCGCGACGAAGCGACGCACAACCTCTTGCTCGGCGTTCCGTCGCGGATGATCGTGCAGGCGAGCGCCGGCGCAGCCGCACCCGACGTGTATTTGGCGGCGGCCGTCGACCACGGCGAGCCCGCCGCCGCCGCCATGGTCACGCCGCCCTACCGGCTCGTCCTCTCCCAGGCCTCTCATCCCGCCGCGATTTCCGCGTTGGCGCGCGATGTGGCGACGCTGCGCCCCTCGCCGCCCGGGGTGCAGGGGCCGGATCCGGTCGCGGCCCGGTTCGCAGTCGCCTGGGAACAGCTCACCGGCCAACAAAGCCGCCTGGCGCTCCGCGAGCGGATCCATCGCCTGGACGCCGTCCGTCCACTGCCCGCCGCGCCGGGCCGGCTCAGGTCCGCGGCGTCGGACGATCGGCCGGTTCTGCTCGAGTGGCTGCGCGCCTTCGGCGCAGAAGCCTTCGGCAACGACACCCGGCCGCCGGGGGAGGCCGAGCGGGTGCTCGAGACGCGCCTCGCAACCCCGGGCGAAGGGTTTGTGCTGTGGGAGGACGGCGGGCCGCGCTGCGTCGCCGGCTACGGGGGGCCGACCCGTCACGGCGTCAAGGTCGGGCCCGTGTACACGCCCCCGGAACATCGCGGCCGCGGGTACGGCACGTCGTGCGTCGCGGCGTTGAGCCAGAGGCTGCTCGACGGCGGCCGGCGGTTCTGCATGCTCTTCACCGACCTCGCCAACGAAGCGTCCAACCGTATCTACGGGCGCATCGGCTACGAACCGGTCTGTGACGTCGTCGAGTATCGATTCGTCAAAGATGCGCAAACGGCGTGACCCAAGTCACCCGATGCGCCGGCGTCGACTAGCGCCCCTTAAACTCCGCCGGCCGCTTCTCGGAGAACGCGCGCACGCCTTCGACGCCGTCTTCGCTGATGAACGCCCGGAACAGCGCCTCGCGCTCGTAGGCGAGTCCGTCGTCGAGGGACATCTCGAGGCCGCGATTCACGGTCAGCTTGACGAGGCCGATCGCGACGCCCGCGCCCCGCGCCAAACCGTCCGCGTACTCGGCCGCTTTCTTGAACAGCTCCTCCGCCGGGACTACCCGGTCGACGAGCCCGAGCCCGAGCGCCTCGTCTGGATTGACGGAGCGTCCCGTGACCATCAGGTCGAGGGCGCGGCTCTTCCCGATCAACCGCGGCAGCCGCTGCGTGCCGCCGTTGCCGGGGATGATGCCGAGCGCGATCTCGGGCTGGCCGAGACCGAAGCCGCCCGCCGCGGCGAACCGCAGGTCGCACGCCAGTGCGATCTCCATGCCGCCGCCGAGGCAGTGGCCGGCGATCGCGGCGATGAACACCTTCGGGGTCGTCTCGACGCGCCGCAGCACCTCGTGCATGTGCGTGATGAACAGGATCTTCTCGTCGAGGGTCGAGGACGCAAACCACTTCACGTCCGCCCCGGCGCAGAAGAACTTCGGCAGGGTGCTCCGCACGACGACCGCCCGGATCGCGGAATCGTCGCGCGCGCCGTCGACGGCGGTCCTCAGCTCGTCGGCGAACTGCGGGTTGTAGGCGTTGGCCGGCGCGCGGTGGAGCGAGATCACCCCAACGCCGCCCTCGCGGTCCAGGCTGATCATCTCTCCCATTAGACTCGCCTCCTCCGCCTCCGGCGGCCGCTACGGTGACGCGGAAGCGGCCGTCTTCGCCACGCGCTCGCGCAGCCGGAACCGCTGGATCTTGCCGGTTGCCGTCTTCGGAAGCTCCGGCACGAACTCGAGCCACCGCGGATATTTGAACGCCGCGATCTTGTCGCGCACGAACGCCTGAATCTCGCGTCCGAGCGCGTCGGACGCCGCGGAGTCCGTCTTGAGAACGACGAACGCGTAGGGCTTGACCAGCTCGTCCGCATCCGCGCAGCCGACGACGCCGCACTCGAGCACCGCGGGATGTTCCATCAGGGTGGCTTCGACTTCGGCCGGCGAGACCCACTGGCCGCCGACCTTCAGCATGTCGTCGGTGCGGCCGCAGTACCAATAGTACCCGTCGCCGTCGCGGTGGTATTTGTCGCCGCTGCGGAACCACTCGCCCGCGAAAGCGCGCCGGCTCTGCGCGTGCTTGTTCCAATAGTAGGCGGCGACGCTCTCGCCGTTGACGAGCAGGTCGCCGATTGCTCCGTCGGGCAGGTCGCGGTCGCCCTCGTCGACGATCCGGACCTCGTAGCCGGGCACGACCTCCCCGCTGCTGCCGGGCCGCGCGCGGCCCGGCCGGTTGCTGATGTAGATGTGACACGCTTCGGTCGACCCGATGCCGTCGAGGATCTCCACGCCGAACCGCTCCCGCCACCGGGTGAAGATCGCCGCGGGCAGCGGCTCGCCGGCCGAGACGCACCGCCGCACGGCGCCGAGCGACTCGTGACCGCGGGCCGCGAGCATCGCGGCGTAGGCGGTCGGGACGCCGAAGAAGAGGGTCGGACGGTACCGCTCGATCAGCCCGAAATACGCCGCCGGATCGAAGCGGCCGGGGTGCAGCACGGCGGACGCACCGGCCCGCATCGGAAAGTACCCCGCGTTCCCGAGCCCGTAGGCGAAGTAGAGCTTCGCGACCGACAGGCAGACGTCGCCGGGCCCGATGCCGAGGACCCGGCGCCCGTACAGTTCGGCGCACCAGAGCATGTCGTGATGGAGGTGCACGGTCCCCTTCGGCGCGCCGGTGCTGCCGCTGCTCCACAGCCAAAACGCCGGCTCGTCGCGGTGCGTCGGGGCGGGCGCCAGCCGGTCGCTGGACGCGGACAGCAGGTCGTCGAGCGCGTGCCACGCCGGGGCATGCCCGCCGGCGTGTGCGGCTGCCGGGGGCCCGGCCGCCGCGGCGCCCGCCGCCATGCGGCCCGCGACCACGACGTGGCGGAGGTCGGGCGCTTGCTCGAGCACGGGGCCGACGACGGGCACGAGATCGGCGCTCACGACGAGCGTCCGCGCGCGGCTGTCGCGCAGCATGTACGCGTAGTCGTGGGGGCGCAGCGCGGTGTTCGTCGGAACGGGCACCGCGCCGGCCCGCATCGCGCCCCAGAACACGTAGACGAATTCCGGAGAATCGAGCAGGAGCATGAACACGCGCTCCTCGGGACGCACGCCGAGCCCGCGCAGCGCGTTGCCGGCCCGGTTGATCTGCGCGGCCAGCTCGCCGTACGAAATCCGGCGGTCGCCCGCGTGGATCGCGACCGCATCGCCACGGCCCGCCTCGAGGTTGTGATCGACGAACGCGGTCGTGACGTTGAACGCGTCGGGGATCTCGAGCGAAACGGACATCGCGCGGTCGGTTTCGCGGATGCCGCGATCGTCTCCTTCGGGCAGGCCGGCCGCGGCCCGCCCGCGAAGCGGAATCCCCGAAGGCCGCGCCGTGATGGGAGGTCCCCCGATGATCCTGCCGTTCCGCGGACGCACACCGCGCATCGCCCGCAGCGCGTTCATCGCGCCGACCGCCGCGATTATCGGCGACGTCACCGTCGGCGAAGAGGCGAGCGTGTGGTTCGGCGCGGTCCTGCGCGGCGACGTCGGGCGGATCGAGATCGGCGCGCGCTCGAGCGTGCAGGACAACGCGGTGCTGCACACGACCGACCGCGTCGCCACCGTGATCGGCGACGACGTCACGATCGGCCACGGGGCGGTGCTCGAGGGCTGCACCGTCGAGCGCGGCGCGCTGGTGGGCATGAACGCGGTCGTGCTGCACGACGCGGTGATCGGTGAGGAGGCGCTCGTCGGCGCCGGGAGCGTCGTCACCGACGGCACGAAGATTCCCGCGCGGACGCTCGCGGCCGGCTCGCCGTGCCGGGTGCGCAAGCCGCTCGAAGGCGTGGCGGCGCAGTGGATTGCCCGAGCCGGCCCGGCCTACGTGCGCCTGTCGCGCCGGTATCTCGAGGAGCGCGCGGCGTCCGGCGCCGCGGGCGCGCCTCCCGCCGGCGTATCCCGCGCGGACGGCCGGGCCTCCGAAGGCCCGGTCCCGGGGTAGCGCCGCGCATGGCCGGGTACGATCTGCTGCTGACCGGCGGTACGGTCCTCGACCCGCCCGCGGACGGCGATGCCGCCTCTCCCCGCACCGCCGACGTGGCGATCGCGGGCGGCAGGATCGCCGCGGTCGGCCCGTCGCTGCCGCGCGATCGCGCCGCGCGGACGGTCGACGTCCGGGGCCGGCTGGTCACCCCCGGGCTGATCGACCTTCATACCCACGTGTACTGGGGCGGCACCTCGCTCGGCGTCGATCCCGACGCGCTGTCGGCCTCCTCGGGCGTCACGACCCACGTGGACGCGGGCAGCGCCGGGCCGGGAAACTTCCTCGGGTTCCGGCGCCATCTCATCGAGCGCTCGCGCGTGCGCATTCTTCCGTTCCTCAACATCAGCTTCGCCGGCATCTTCGCTTTCTCGCGGCGCGTGATGGTCGGCGAATCGATCGACATGCGGCTGCTCAACGTCCACGAAGCGGTGCAGGTCGGGCAGGAGCATCGTGACCTCATCCTCGGCATGAAGGTGCGCCTCGGCCTGATCGCCGGCGAGGGCCGGGGGCTACCGCCGCTGCACCACACCCTTCAGGCCGCGGAGGCGCTCGGGGTGCGCATGATGGTGCATACGGACAACCCGCCGCCGACGCGGCGCGAAGTGCTCCCGCTGCTGCGAAAAGGCGACATTCTGACCCACGCGTTCCGGCCGTTTCCGAACGGGCCGACGGTCGATCCCGGGGTCACCGCCCGCATCCTGCCGGAACTGTGGGAGGCGCGCGCGCGCGGCGTCATTATCGACATCGGCCACGGCATGGGCAGCTTCTCGTTCGAGAGCGCCGAGGCGTGTTTGGCGCAGGGGTTCCTGCCCGATGTGATCAGCAGCGACGTGCACGCGCTGTGTATCGGCGGTCCGGCGTACGATCTGCCCACCACGATGTCGAAGTTGCTGAGCCTCGGGATGCCGCTCGGCCGGGTCATCGCCGCGGCGACCGCGGCACCGGCCCGCGCGATCGGCCGGCCGGACCTCGGCACGCTGACGCCGGGGGCGCCCGCCGACGTCACCGTGCTCGACGACCGCACGGGGGCGTTCGAGTACATGGACGTTACCGGGCGGACCATGACGGGACGCCGGCGGCTTGTGCCGGTCCTCACGGTCGCCGGCGGTCAGGTCCTCGGGCCGTGCGGGGCGCCCGGCGCCTCGAGTTGACCGGCGGAAATCTCCTCCGCGCTACCCGCAGCCCGATGGAGAATCAGTAGGCGGCGAGCCGGCGGATCGCGCCCGCGATTTCTCCGACGGTGGGTTGAAACGCCGCTTCGAGCCCCGGGTTGTGCGGCACCGGCGCGTCTTCGCTCGCGAGACGCACGACGGGGCCGTCGAGAGAGTCGAAGGCTTCCTCCGCGATCAGCGACGCGATTTCTCCGCCGACGCCGCCCGTGCGGGTCGCCTCGTGCACGACCAGGGCCTTGCCCGTCTTGCGGACGGAGCCGAGAACCGCTTCGCGGTCGAGCGGCGCGAGCGTTCGCAGATCGAGGACGTCCGCGGCGATGCCGTCCGCCGCCGCCAGCTCCGCCGCGTCGAGACACTTGTGCAGCATCCAGCCGTACGAGATGACCGAGAGCGCGGCCCCTTCCTGGACCAGCCGGGCGCGCCCGATCGGCGTCACGTACTCCCCGGCCGGGACCTCCTCGCGGCGCAGCCGGTAGAGATGCTTGTGCTCGAAGTACAGGACGGGGTTCGGATCGCGGATCGCCGCGAGGAGAAGGCCCTTCGCGTCCTCTGCGAACGCCGGGACCACCACTTTGAGCCCCGGCGTGTGGGCGAACCAGGCTTCCATGCACTGGGAATGGAACGGCCCGCCTTTGACGTCGCCGCCGTACGGCATGCGCAGCACGAGCGGCAGCGGCATCCGAGTCCGCCAGTGGTATTTCGCGGCCATGTTCACGACCTGCGTGAACGCGTCCGTCACGAAATCGGCAAACTGCATCTCGATCACCGGCCGCATGCCCATCACCGCCGCGCCGATGCCGGCGCCGACGTTCGCCGTCTCCGCGAGCGGCGCGTCGATCACGCGCCAAGGACCGAACTCATCGAGGAAGCCCTCGGTGATCTTGAAGGCGCCGCCGTAGACGCCGATGTCTTCCCCAAGGATGAACACGCGCGGGTCGCGCCGCATCTCGACGCGGAGCCCTTCCCGGATCGCTTCGAGATAGGTCAGCTGCGGCACGATCAGTCCGGCGCGTACACGCCGTCCGCGACCGTCCGCGGATCCGGGTCCGGGCTCGTTTCCGCCCAGGCGAGCCCGTCCTCCACTTCCTGGGCAACGCGGGCGCGCATCGCCTCGTCGTTCTCATCGGTGAGGACGCCCGACGTCCGCAGGCGCCGCTCGAAGGACGCGAGTGGATCCCGTGCCGCCCACTCGTCGAGCAACGCCTTGGGCACGTATGAAAATTTGTCGGCTTCGCTGTGCCCCCGCACACGCAGCGTGCGGCATTCGATGAGCGTCGGGCCCCCGCCGCTCCGCGCGCGCGCCACCGCCTCCGCCACGGCGTCGTAGACCGCGAGCACGTCGTTACCGTCCACCGCGACGCCGGGAATCCCGTACCCCGCGGCCTTGTCCACGAACGCCCGCGCCGCGGTCTGGTGGTCGAGGGGTGTGGAGTAGGCGTACTGGTTGTTCTCCAGCACAAGCACCAGCGGCAGGCGGAACACGGCGGCGAAGTTGACGCCCTCATGCCACGCGCCGGTGCTCGTGGCGCCGTCGCCGAAGTAGGTCAGCACGGCGCGGGGCTCCCCCCGCTGCCGGCACGCGAGCGCCATCCCCGCCGCGACCGGGACCGAGGCCGCCATGTGGCTGATGAACGGCAGGATGCCGCGCCGGGGGTCGCCCATGTGGACGTTGCCGTCACGGCCGCGCGTCGGCCCGCCCTCCCGGTCGAGAAACTGGGCGAACACCTCTCCCACCGAAATCCCGCGCATGATGTACGCGGCAAGGTCCCGGTGCATCGGCGCGAGTAGGTCGTCGGGACCGAGGGCCGCCGCGGCGCCGACCACGATCGCCTCGTGGCCCCAGCCGGTGAAGTAGGCGCCCGGGATGCGCCCCTGATAGTACAGCTTGACGCCCCGGTCTTCGACCGCCCGCTGCAGGCGCATGTAGTACAGCATCTCCAGCTGCCGGTCGGGCGGCACCCCGGCTGCGCGCCCATCGCGCGGCGACGGGCGGTCGTTGGAGAGGCGCGTGGACTTCGCCATCTTAATGGAAGACCTCCGCCGCCCGGATCGGCCGCTCCGCGCTCACTGCCGCACCCGCTCTCGAAGTCCGGCCAGCGCCGTTCGCGCCTCTTCGACGATGCTCCGAACGACGTCGCCGGCGCCGGGCAGGTCGTGGATGAGGCCGACGCTCTGCCCGGCCCACATCGGATAGTAGTCCCCGACGCCACGCGCGGCCGAGGCGTCGTAAACGTCCTGCGCCGTCGCGCGCTGCGTGAGACCCGGCAGCACCGGCGCGCCGGACGCCCGGTACTCGTCGACGTACCGGTTGCCGATCGCGCGGGCGTACAGCCCCGTGAACGTGTCCGTCACGACCGTCGCGCCGGCGTCACGGTCGAGCAGCGCCCGCTTGTAGAACTCGGGCGCGGACGATTCACGGGTGGCGACAAACCGCGTGCCGAGCAGGACCCCCTGCGCCCCAAGCGCGAGCGCCGCGACGAGGCCGCGGCCGTCCACGATTCCGCCGGAGGCTACGACGGGGACTGAGACGGCCTCGACGATCTGCGGGACGAGCGCGACGAGGCCGATGCCCGCCTCCTCCGCCGTAGGGGTCTTGACCCACGTCGAGCGGTGTCCGCCCGCTTCGCTGCCCTGCGCGACGATCACGTCGACCCCGGACCGCGCCAGGGCCTTTGCGTCGTCCAGACGCGCGATCATCGCCATGACGATGACGCCGCGGTCGCGGCACCGCTGCGTCATCGCCGGACCGGGGTCGCCGAGACCGATGCTCCACACCGGCACGCGTTCTTCGAGGATCGTCTCGAACTGCGCGTCGATCAGATCCGGAGGGCGTGCCGGACGGGCCTGCTTCGCCGGCAGGCCGAGACGCTCGCGGAAACGATTCAACGTCGCCTGCACCGCGCCGACGGTCTCCGCCGGGATGGCGGCGGGATCGATCGGCGGCCGCAACTCGGTGTGGAGCCAGAGGTTGACGCCGAAGGGCCGGTCTGTCAGCTCACGAACCCGGCGAATGCGCCGGCGCAGTTCGTCGGCCGGCACGTTGAGGCCGGCGAGCACGCCGAGTCCGCCGGCGTTCGACACCTCGGCGACGAGCTCGGGCCCGGCGATGCCGCCCATGCCCGACTGAATGATCGGATAGTCGATGCGCAGAAGATCGCACAGCGGTGTCCGCAGGCCGCGATTCACGCGCCACCTCCGTACCGCGCCCGCAGGCCCGGCCGCGGCTCCCTTCGACAACGGGCCGAAGCCCGCCTCGTCCGACGAGCCGCGCCGGTGCCGCGCGCCGGCAAGCAACGAGACTGACGTCTCATCGAGCGGGTGACGCAGCCATGAAGACGGTCCGGGCGGCCGCGGCGCGCGGGTTCTTCGACGTGGTGGCCGGCGCGCCCCGGTCACAGGCCGCCACCATGGCGCTCAAACCCGGGGAGTCCACCGCGAAGCCACCGTGGAACGCCGGACGGTCGGCATCGGAACCGGCGAGCTGCTGCTGATCGAAGCCGGAGAGCGTCACGAAATCCGCAACAGCGGCGACGAACCGCTCGTCACCGTCACCGTCAACGTCTACGCGCCGCCCGAATACTGGGTCAGTGCGGACCACCGCCGGCCGCGCCCTCATAGGGCAGGCCGGCGAGCTCACGCAGCGCCCGCTCCACGTAGACTCGGGTCATTTTTTTCCGGTATCCGATCGTCAGATCGGTGTTGTCGAGCGGACGCGACGGCTGGGACGCCGCCTGCGCAGCCTGCGCGAGCAGTTCCTCGGTCGGCCGTTGACCGCGCAGCAAGGCGGCGGCCTCCGGCGCCTCCACCGGGTGCGAGGCGACTCCGCTGAGCGCGAGCCGCGCCTCGGCGATGCGCCCGTCCGGCTCCATCCGGACCGCCGCGGCCACGCCGAGGATCGGAAAGTCAAACGAACCTCGGCGCCGCAGCTTCCAGTAGGTCGACCGCCAGCCGTCGGCGGGCGGCAGCAGCACCTCCACCAGCAGCTCGTCCGCTGACTTGGCGAGGTACTGCATTCCGTCGTCGCGGTAGAATGCCGCGGCCGGGACCGTGCGCTCCCCGGCCGGCCCGACGAGGCGCAGCTGCGCGCCGAGCACGATCGCCGCCGGCGCCGTGTCGGTCGAGGACACCGCCCAGCAGCGCGGGCTGCCCGGCGCAACGAGGCAGATGTCACCGTCCTTCTTCATGCAGAAACCGATCGACTTGCGCCAATGGTACGTCTGGTTGTAGTAGTTGCACCGCGTATCCAGGCAGAGGTTACCGCCGATCGTTCCCATGTTGCGCAACGGGGGCGTGCTGACCGAGCCGGCCGCGAGCGCCAGCGCGCGATACCCCTCCGCGACGGCGGGCGCCGCCGCGAGGTGGGTCAGCGTCACGCAGGCCCCGACCGCGATTCCGCGCTCCGGATCGCCCGCGAGGCGTCGGAGTTCGGGAATGCCGCGCAGCCCGATCAGCGTCTTCGGCTCGAACTGCCGGCGCTTCATGTTCGGATAGAGGTCTGTTCCGCCCGCGACGGCCATGCCGTCGGGCGCGGTCTCCCAGAGAAATCCCACCGCCTTTGCCAGCGTGCGCGGCGCAAGATACGTGAACGGAGGAAGGCGCAGCATCAGCGGCCCTCCGCGCCGGCGGCGCTTCGCCACGGCGTCTCCCACCCGGCGGGCGGCTCGACGGCGAGCGGCTTCCGAAAGACGAACGGAGGAACCCCCCGCGGTCCGATCCGCGCCGGCGCGCCCTTCGCGCGCTGCTCCAGCGCCGCCAGCACCTTGTCCGGCGAGATCGGAATCTCGTCGATCCGGACGCCGACGGCGTCGTACACGGCGTTGGCGACCGCGGGGATCACGGGCAGCAGCGGGCCCTGCCCGGCCTCTTTCGCGCCGAATGGCCCTTCGGGATCGTCCGTGTTGACGAGGATCGTCTCCACCGGAGGCATCTCGAGAAACGTCGGACTCTTGTACTCGAGCATCGACGGAATCTTGTGCAGGCCTTTGCGGAAGATCTGTTCTTCCATCAGCGCCTCGCCGAGGGCCATGTACACGCCGCCCTCGATCTGTCCGATCGCGAGCGTCTCATTGATTGCGCGGCCGATATCGTGCGCGATCCAGACGCGCTCGACCCGCACCTCGCCGGTCCCCCGGTCGACCCCCACCTCGACGGCCGCGGCCGAGAACGAGTAGGCGGGCGACGGCCCGACGCCGGAGCCCTTGAAGGGGCCGGCGAGCCGCGGCGGCCGGTAGGAGCCGACCGTGGTCAGCGTGCCGAACATCGCCTCGGCAAGAGCCGCGGCGTCGGCAAACGACACGCCCCGGGACGGATCTGCCGCCGCGTGAATGCGGTGATCGCCGACCACGAGCTCGTCCCGCTCGAGTTCCAGGTGCTCGGAGACCGCCGCGACGAGGAGATCGCGGGCCTTCGTGGCCGCCGCGAGCGCGGCGTTGCCGGCCATGAAGGTGACGCGGCTGCTGTAGGAGCCCAGATCGATCGGCGTGAGGTCGGTGTCCGCGGTCACGAGGCTGATCTCATGCGGATCGAGGCCCAGCGCTTCCGCGGCAACGCCGGCCAGCACCGAGTCGCTACCCTGGCCGATGTCGATCGCGCCGCAGTACAGGGTCACGCCGCCGCCGCGGTCGACGCGCAGCTGCACTTCGCTGTGCGGCATGTCGTTCCAGTAGATCGGCAGGCCGGCGCCGCTCAGGTACGTGCTGACGGCGAGGCCGATGCCTCGCCCGGCCGGGAGCCGGCCGTGTTTCTCCCGAAAGCCGCTCGCCGCGGCGACGCGCTCGATGCACTCGCGAAGGCCGTTGCTCGTGATCCGCAGGTGGTTCACCGTCCGCGTAAACGGCGCGGTGGCGTTGACGAGCCGGATCGTCGCCGGATCCATCCCGAGATCCTCGGCGAGCTTGTCCATCTGCAGCTCGATGCCAAACCGCGGCTGCGGCGTGCCGTGGCCCCGCTTCGGACCGCACGGCGGCTTGTTCGTCCAAAACCGCGCCCCTTCGAACTTGTACGCCGGAATGCGGTAGGTCACGGTCTGCAGCGCGCCGGTATAGTAGGTGGTCGCGACCCCGTACGACCCGTAGGCGCCGCCGTCGAGGAACGTGCGGATGTGGCACGCGGTGATCCGGCCGTCGCGCCGGACGCCGGTGCGGATCCACATCAGCACCGGATGGCGGCCGCGGTGCGCGTAGAACACCTCCTCGCGTGTGAGTGTGATCTTTACCGGCCGGCCGGTCGCGAGCGCGAGCTTCGCCGCGCAGATCTCGTGGCTGAACGGATCGCTCTTGCCGCCGAAGCCTCCGCCGACGGGCGTCGCGACGACGCGGATCGCGCTCATCGGCAGCTCCAGCACTTTGCTGAGCGCCCGGTGCACGTAGTGCGGCGTCTGCGAGGACGTCCACAGGATCACCCGCCCGGCCGCGTCGCGCTGGCCGACCGCGCTGTGCTGCTCCATCGGCAGATGCGTGTTGCCCTGAAAGAAGAACACGTCTTCGCGGACGTGCTCGGCCGCGGCGAACCCCGCCGCCATGTCGCCGAACTCGAGCGAGACGTTCTTGTGGACGTGGGGACCGGGGCCGTCGCCGTACTCCTGCACCGGGGTGCCCCCGCCGGCCGCGGCCTCTTCGATCGACATGACCGGCGTGAGCGGCTCATACTCGACGTCGATCGCCTCGCACGCCCGCTCCGCGGTCTCCTCGTCCACCGCGGCGACCGCGGCGATCGGATCCCCGACGTAGCGCACCTTATCGCGGCACAGCGTCTCCTCGTCCTGGCTGCTCGGCATGATGCCGAATTTGATCGGGAGGTCGTCGCCGGTGATCACGGCGTGGACGCCCGGCATGGCCCGGGCGCGGGTCACGTCGATCCGCCGGATCCGCGCGTGCGGCAGGTGGCTGCGCAGCAGCCGGCCGTGAAGCATCCGCGGCAGCACGAGGTCGTCGGCGTAGACGGTCTGGCCGGCCGTCTTCGCCGGGCCGTCCACCCGCCGCCAGCGGCGGCCGATGACACGGAACCCGCCGTCGGCGGCCATCAGCGGCCCTCACCGTCGCGCATGCGTCGGGCGGCCAGGTCGACCGCCTCGAGGATCTTCAGATACCCGGTGCAGCGGCACAGATTGCCGGCGAGCCACGACGCCGTCACCTCGCGGGACGGAGCGGGATTGCGGTCGAGCAGCGCCTTGGCCGCCAGCACGATGCCGGGGGTGCAGTACCCGCACTGGGCGGCGCCGAGCTCGGCGAACGCCGCCTGCAGGGGGTGCGGCGCGGCGGGCGAGGCGACGCCCTCGATCGTGGTGATCTCGCCGTCCTGGACGTCGACCGGGAGCGTGAGGCAGCTCAACACGGGCTCGCCGTCGACGAGCACCGTGCAGGTACCGCACTCGCCCAGTTCGCAGCCGTGCTTGGTGCCGGTCAATCCGAGATCTTCGCGCAACACCTCGAGCAGCGTCTTGTGCACCGGGGCGATGAGGTCACGCGTCTCACCGTTCACCCGAAGCATGAGGGCGGTCTTCACGATCGGTGCCCTCCGTGTTCGAAGGTCCGCGACCGGCGCACGTCTTCGGCGAGCGCGCCCGCCGAAGACGTCAGCGCCGGCACCCAATCCCGAAGGGCCGCCATCGAGACGCGCGACGCGGCTGCGATGATCGAGTACGCCGCGACCAACTCGCGCCGCCCCGCCTCCTCGAGTATCACCGGCACGGAGGCGGCGCGGATCCCATCCTGAAACTCCATGTCGTCGAGCGCGAAGCCGGCGCGGCGCACTTTGTCGAGCTCCCGGCGCCACCGGCCGGGCTGCGTGATTGACCGGGTCGTGTACGCCGGCAGCGCGTCGGGCAGCGCGCGCGGCGACGCGTCCAAGGCCTCGAGGACTTTTGCCACCGCGCCGGCGTACGGCGGCATCCGAAACCCGACCGGCGCCGAGACTCTGAGCGGCCGCGAGGACTCCTCGCTGGCGACGATGACGGAGCCCTCGCCGTCGGGGACGTGGACCGCGACGGTCTCGCCGCAGTGACGGCCCAGCGGCACGAGATGGGGTCCGGCCAGGGCGCCGAGATCGCCGGCATTGCGCGCCGCCCGGGCGAGCGTGACGAGCCCCGAGCCGAGGCGGTAGCGCAGGGTTGCGGGATCCCGCTCAACCAAACCGAAGGCGCTGAGCGTTCCGAGGATACCGTGCGCCGTGCTCTTGTGGATCCCCACCGCTCGCGCGAGATCGGTCAGGCTGCCCTCGCGGCGGCCCGCGAGGGCGCGGAGCATGCCCGCCGCGCGCGCGACGGCCGGCACGGAAGGATGCGGCATGCCTGCGGCCGTCTCCGACACTCGTCCCCTCTCCTGGCCCGACTGCCGAGGGCCGCTCAAAAATCCGGTTCGACCATACGAACCATTGTTCAAAGGATAGAACTACACCGAGCCCGCCGGGAATCCTGTTGCCGCCCAGCGCCGAGCTGTTCCGCGGAACTGTTGTAAGGGCGCCGGCGCTTCACACCGGCAATAATCGGGCGGCCGACCGATGGCAAAGCCGGGAATAGATCCGTTAGATTACCGACTTGACTCGGGGCATGCTTCATCGGGGGGAGAGAGCGATGCGCAGAACCTGGACATGTGCCGCCGCCCTGCTTGCAGTCATCGTCGTCATCGCGGGGTCCGGCGCGATCGCCTCCGCGCCCGCACCCAACCGCACGGAACTGACCCGGAGCTACACCCTACCCTACCGGATCGCGCAAGCTCCGGCGTCGGACGCAATGGAAACGGTGATGCTGACCCTGCTCAATCAGTCCCGTCGGGCCGTCGGGCTGCGGCCGTTATGGGCCAACACCACGCTTCGCTGGGTGGCGCGCACGCACGGCGCGGACATGTTCGCACACGGGTACCTGTCGCACCAATCGCGCGACGGCCGGCTGCCGCTCGACCGGATTGAAGGCGCGGGCCTCTCGCCGTGGCACATCGGCGAGAACCTCGCGTACGCCCGGACCGTTCCGGACGCCCACCGTCTGCTGATGAACAGCCCTGGCCACCGCGCAAACATTCTGTCGCCGGTGTACCGCCGGATCGGCATCGGCGTGATGGACGGCGGCGCCGACGGCGTAATCGTCGTCGAGGATTTCACGGACTAGGCGGTTCCCTCGCACAGTCCGCGGCGCGTCACCGCCGGCCGCAGCGCGTTGCGAAATCTCCGCGGCGCCTTCGAGGCCTGTACACGCGTGACCCGCGCGGGACGAAGCCCGCGCGGGTCACGAAGCGAATGCCTCGTTCCCCGGAATCTGGGAACACTATGCGGGCTTCCGCAAACCGCGAACGAAGAGCAGCAGCCCGAGCATGCTCAATAGCGATCCGGCCCAGCGGCCGTCCGTGATGAGCGCCGCCCACGCCGGCGAGAGGCCGTTGAACGGAAGCGTGCGCGGCTTGGCCTGCGACGTGCCGAGCGCCACCTGCTGCAGGGCCGGAGCGGCGGGCGCGAGTTGCCGCGCCCCCAGGGGCGGCGTTGTTGCCGGAGCCGCCGCGGCCGGCGGCGTCACAACAGCGGTCTCGGTCGTGGTCGCGGCTACTTCGCCTGTGCCGACGGTGCTTGTTTCACCGGTCGTGGTGCTCGGCCCGACGGCGGCCGGTGTCGCCGTTGTGTGGAAGCCGGCCGTCGCGGTACCGCCCGCGGTCGTGCCACCGGTGACGGTCGTGTGGCCCCCGGTCGTAGCGTGGGTCCCGGTTGTCACGCCCCCGCCCGTCACCGCAACGGCGTGGAGCACGTCCTCGCCCCCGGCGCCGAGGCCCTTGGCGCCGGTATGCGGACCCGCCCCCGTCTGGTTGGATCTCACGTCGCCGATCCGCTCATCGCCTTGGCCGTCGGTGAGGCCATCGACGTTGCCGGCGTGTGCCCCGCCGACGGATTCGGCCGCACCCCCCGCCGCTCCGCCGGCGTCCTGTCCCCCACGGCCGTCACGAGCGCCGGCATAGACCATGGCGGGCGTGGCAAGTGCCGTCGCGACGGCGACGACGAGAAAAAAGCGTGCCAGCGTCGAGTTAAGGAGTCTCATGAGCCATCCTACCTCCTTTGATCGCGATCGTATTCGCGGCGTCGGCTTGCGCAAGACGCGCGTCTACCATGAGGCGTGCACGTGCGCTGAATGGAGGCGTACAGGTGAGCAGGACCAACCGCGGGACCCCGGACCGCGATCGGATCGCGTCGACGTCGGTCGGCGCGATCACGGCGGCGCCGACCATGCGCCACCTCTGAATCGCAGCGCCTTGGCGCAGGATGATGAGATCACCGGGCCTCAGGAGATCGAGGTGTCGGAACGGGGCGCCTGAGGTGGTCCGGTGCCCGGTGATGACCGCCGTGCCGGCCGCTCCCGGGGAGACGTCGCCGAGGGCGGTCGTGAACGGGACCTGGCCGACGCCGTAGCGGTACAAGTCGGGTGTGTTGAGTCCGCGGAACACACCGGGCTCCAACAAATGGACGACGAGGCGGACTCCGATGCGGGGGATCTCGAGAAGGTACCCCGCTCGCCCGGACATCACCGTCCTGCGCGCGCCATCGCGCCGCCGGCGGGTCGCCGCGGGGTCCAAGTGCGAGGCGATCCACCGGCCGGTGTCGGCCCGCTGCAGCTTGGCGAGGCGAGCGTCCCACGCGTTGATGGCAAATGTCGGGCCAAGAGCCAGTAACGCGCCCGCCGCCATCAACAGAAGGGCGACAAGCCTCGTCGCTCTCTGCTTAGGTGAGGCGTCTCCGTGGATCTGGCGCATCCCGGCTCCCAAACGCGCGGCACACAGAGGCCAGCCCTCGGGAAGGAAGCCACCCCCGGGCCGTGCGGTGAATCTGCACGGTCCCTCAGCGTATCCTCGGGAACCCGCGCTGGAGGTCGCTCACACACCGTTGATCCGAGCGGGGCAGCGTAGCCCTTCAGGTTACCGAAGATTCCGTGCGGAGTATTGCTGATAGTTTTATTTCACTTACAGGGAAGTTCCTAACGGCAATGTTGCAATTTAGAGCGAAGCTTTAACCGGACATTTCGGCACCAGGCGCCACCCCGGAGCCCGGGCGGGCGGTCCGCGCCCCCGACCGACATTGAATCCAAGGCTAATGTTAATTCGTGACTGCGAGAACGATCTTGCCACGCTTGTGGGGCGCGCCCGCGAGCATCTCGTGAGCCGCTCGAGCGTGCTCCAGTGGCAAGACGGATCCAACCTGCGAGACCAACTTCTCGCTGTCGAACATTTTCGCAAGCAGTTCGAGCCGCTGCGTCGTGACCTCGACAAGAAAAAAGACAGCCCGCACGCCGTTGGGGTTGGGCATTGGCTCCGACACAACCGACACGAGGATGCCGCCTGGCTTGATAATGGCGAACGATCGATCTCTCGTATTTCCGCCAACCAGATCGAGAACGATGTCCACACGCGGAACCACCTGTTCGAAACTCTGAGCCTTGTAGTCGATAACCGTAGCGGCTCCAAGCTTTCCAACGTACTCTGTGTCCTTGGAGCCAACCGTTACGAACACATGTAAACCAGCTTGACTAGCGAGCTGCACCGCATATGCCCCCACGTTGCCTGCGGCTCCATGGATCAGCACCGTCTGGCCGCGTTTCGCGCCGGCATAATCGAACAGCATCTGCCAAGCCGTCACCGCGACCACGGGCGCAGAAGCCGCTGCGAGATAGTCGAGCGATTCTGGCTTCGCGGCGACCATTTCTGCGGATGCCAGCGCGTACTCCCCATAAGCTCCAATGAACTCTTTGTTGGTGACCCCAAACACCTCATCACCCAGATTGAATTTCTTGACCCCTGCTCCTCTGGCCTCGACGACTCCCGACAGATCAGAGCCGAGAGTGAGGGGCAAGGGTGAATGGACGACACTCTTGCGCGCGCGGATCAACGCATCCCAGGGGCCTACCCCGGCTGCCGCAACACGGACCAGAACCTCATCTGGGCCAGGCTCCGGCCGCGGCAATTCGTCGATGACAATCACGTCCGGCCCACCGAATTTGTGAATCCTTGCAGCTTTCATCGCTCATCCCTTCTCTTGACCGACTCGCCGGTAGCGTCAAAACCCAAACCGCGTTTTTTGGCCATTCGGCGAGTGCATGATGAGTGAAGTCGCGAGGCTGGCAATGGACTCTCACGGCAGCAGGAAGGGGAGCGGCCGTGCCGCTCCCCCCAGTGTGACACGCGGACCGTCAACTAACGCTTGTCGCCACGACCGCCGCCGCCGCGATCAACACCCGCGGCGCTGTGATCCAAGCCGACGGCGCCCGCGCGACCGTTGCCAACGCCGGCGTGACGACCGCCAAGGTCGGCGGCCTGGGGCCCGCCGGAATTATGATTTCCGCCCAAACCGCGCGAATGGCCGCCCGCCGGATCCCGTGCCGCGCCGGACACAAAGTGGCCGGAATTCGTCCCGATCCCCGTCAGAGCGGGCCGGTTGGCGGCGGCAAAGTGGGCCACCGTGGAAACCCAGGCGCCGTGCGTCCGGAACCCTGTCGCGAGGCTCACCGTGCCCGCGGTGCCGCTCGTCGTAAAGCTTAGAGTCCGCGTCGATCCCGAGACCGTTCCGGTATAGCTGCAGGAATCGCCCGAGCATGAGTAGGTTCCGCCGGCAAACCTCGCACCGCCGACGGTGAAGGTCCAATCGCCGACGCTCGAGGTCATCGTCCCCGTAACGCCGCCGATCGTGGTCGTGCCGTTGATGGTCCCCGCAGGCGCGACCGTGCCCGAGACCGGCAGATCCCCATTCGGCTGCGCGAGCACCACGGCCGCGGTGGCGACGAGCGCCGCCAGCACACCCGCAACGATAAGGTATCGCATGCCACCCTCCGATTACGCCTGCTTGACTACGTGCATAGTAATCTATGCCCACTTTCTCCGCCGGTCCACCCCGCCGCGCCGCTCGATCGACGCCGGCGCTCGGGGGAGGGTTTCCGCAAAGACGCGCGTAACCCGAAAAATTACTTCGGGGTTCCGGCACGAGGGATGCCGTTCCGTTGGTTGGAACGGCGTCGCGGCGGCCGGCGGGCGGTGACGAGTGGCGGCCGAATCGAACGGACGTCGGACGCGGCGGCCGAAAGGGATCGACGAGAAGACCTTCGCGCGCGCGGTGCGCGAGTTTACCGCCATCGTGGGCGACCGCAACGTCTCGATCTCGCCGGCCGAGCTCGTCCCCTACGCCCACGACGTCATCATGGTGCCGCCGATCTGGCCCTCCGCCGTCGTGCGTCCCGCCTCTGTCGAGGAAACCCAGCGCGTCGTCCGGATCGCGAACCGCCTGCGCATCCCGCTCTGGCCGGTCAGCACCGGAAAGAACATCGCCTACGGCCGCATGATGGCGGTCGAGCCCGGCAACGTGGTGCTCGACCTCGGGCGCATGAACCGCATCCTCGAGATCAACGACAAACTCGCCTACGCGGTCGTCGAGCCCGGGGTCACCTACGCGCAGCTCTACAAGCATCTTCGGGACAACGACCTGCCGCTGTGGCTGGACCCGCCGGCCACGGCCCCCGCCGCGGGCCCGCTCGGCAATACGGTCGAGCGCGGCGTCGGCTACACGCCCTACGGCGAGCATTTCCTGTTTTCGTGCGGCATGGAGGTGGTGCTGCCGGACGGGCGGCTGCTGCGGACCGGATCCGGGGCGCTGCCGGGCTCCCGGACCTGGCACATCTTCAAGTGGGGCTACGGCCCGTATCTAGACGGCCTGTTCACGGCCAGCAACTACGGTATCGTGACGCGGCTCGGCATCTGGCTGATGCCGGAGCCGCCGGCGTACCGCCCGATCCTCATGACGTGCGACCGCGAAGACGACATCGTCGCGATCATGGATTTCCTGCGGCCGCTCAAAGTGTCGCACCTGCTGCCGAGCGCGGTCGTGGTCGCGCACGCGCTGCTGGCCCTGGCCGCGGAGGCGGAATATCCGCGGCACCTCACCGGCGGCACGCGGCCCGTGCCGGAGGACTGGATCCGCGAGCAGGCGCGCGCCCGCATGCTCGGCATCTGGAACATCGCCGGCTGCCTGTACGGCGCGCCGGCCGTCGTGAACGAGCTGGCGGAGACGGTCCGGCGGCGCGTGGCGGCCGAGCTGCCGCAGGCGACCCTGCTCGACGTGGACGCCGCCCGCGAGAGCCCCTATTGGGATCACAAAGTGCGCAACATGACCGGCGTGCCGTCGATGATCGAGTACAGCCGGCTGTCGTGGCGCGGCGGCGGCAACGCATTCGTCGCCCCGGTGGTGCCGCTCTTCGGCGAGGAAGCGCGCACGCACATGGAGATCGCCCGCCCGATCTTCTGGAAGCACGGTTTCGACTACATCGGGGAGTTCATCGCCGCGTCGCGCGATCAGCACCACGTGATGATGCTGCTGCACAAGCAGCCGGACGAGATGCCGCGCGCCGTGGCCTGCTACGGTGAGTTGACCGACGCGTTTTGCGACGGCGGCTACCTGCCCTACCGGACCAACGTCGCCTTCATGGACCACACCATGCGGCGCCTGGACCCGGTCTTTCAGGACGTCTGCGGCCGGATCAAGCGCGCGCTCGACCCCAACGAGATCATCGCGCCCGGCAAGAACGGGATCCGCGGCGCCGGAGCGCGCGCAGGTGCCGCGCCGCATTCGAGGCGCGGGGGCCGCCGCGCCGCCGGCCGCG
>DASSJF010000064.1 GCA_035691305.1 bacterium | reverse complement strand
AGCGGCGGAGACCGGTGGCGCCGCACGCTGCGCCTTCATCGCTTCGGCTTAGGCCTTCGCGGCGGCGATCTTCTCTTCACGGCTCATCTCGTCGGCCATCGCACGCTCCCCGCGGGGATCTGCGCGGCCGGTGCGGCCGCGCTCGACGCGATTCTACCGGACGGCGCAGAGCCGCTCAAGCCGCCGGCGGACCGGCTGGCGGTGTAAAATAGGTTGGCAACCGCTCCTAGTCTGCGTTTTACGATCGCGAGGGAGGGTGACGCTGGGGACGCCGCGGCCTATTCACGACCTCGCGAAGGCGCCGGAGAAAGACGCATGAAACCGTCCGCGGCGCCGAAGGCCGGGGTCCTGATCGCGGCGCGCTACGGCTTTCCGCCCAACCGGCTGGAGCTGTGCGGTCCCGGAGAGAGCCGGGCGATCCTCGATTATCTGGCCGAGCGGACGGCGGACCGCGGCCTGGAGGAGATTCTTCGCCAGTTCGCGGGCGCATACCCCTACCTGACTTTCATCGCCGCCGCGAACGAGATTCCCGATCCCTTTGACCGGCGCGTGGTCGAGGCGTACTGGGTCGGCAACGATCTGCTCGACCGAGTCCGCATGACGGATTTCTACCGGCACCTCGAAGAACGTTTCGGGAAGCGGATGCCGAAGCGCCTGTTCGAGGCGATGCTCGGGCAGATTCCCGACGGCGCCCGCCCGCACCACAACTTCCACGTTTTTGCGATGCCGATCCGGACCGGCCGCGTCGAGATCGCGCACACGCTGCGCACGATGGACGAATGCCGGATCAGCTGGGGAACGGTCAGGGCCGTACAGGGCGACGAGATCGTTGTCGAGCGCCGCCCTCTGGTGCTCCGGAACGACGACCTGGCGCTGGGGGGCGCCGAGGTGCGCACGATCCGCCGCGGGTTCCAAGGCAAGATTTTTGCCGAGGCGCGGCCGGGGGACGCCGTTTCGATTCACTGGAGCTGCGCGTGCGAGATTCTGACCGCGGCGCAGCTGACGCACTTGAAGCGTGAGACGCGTGTTCATCTTGAGCTGGTGAACCGGCGGCACCGTCTCACGTTCCTAACGTAGCGCACGGCGCCGGACCACCGACGTCTCGGCGCCCGGCCGCCGGGTGCTATACTTCCACGGCGATGTTCCGTTCGCGTCACGACTCACGCCCTGGTCGAGGAGAGGCGCCCGCGAGGCGGTGCATGCAGAGTCGGGGGTTCCGCTTTGAACTCGTCCATACCGACGCGGCGACGGGCGCCCGCGCGGGCGTGCTGCATACGCCGCACGGGACCGTCGACACCCCGGCCTTCATGCCGGTCGGCACGCACGGTACGGTCCGCGCGCTCACGCCCGAGGAAGTTCGCGGCGCCGGCGCCCAGATCGTGCTCGCCAACACCTTCCATCTACTCCTGCGGCCCGGGATCGACCTGATCGCGCAGGCGGGCGGCCTGCACCGGTTCATGCACTGGGACGGGCCGATTCTCACGGACAGCGGCGGCTACCAGGTGTTCAGCCTCGCCCATCTCCGGCGCGTCTCGGACGAAGGGGTCACATTCCGGTCGCCGATCGAGGGACGGGAGATCCACTTGACGCCGGAGAGCGTCGTCGACATCGAGGGGCGGCTGGGCGCCGACATCATCATGCCGCTCGACGTCTGTCTCGGCTACCCGGCGCCGTCCGAGGCCGTCGAAGAGGCCGAACGCCGCACCGCGGTGTGGGCGCGCCGCTCGCGGAATGCCCAAGTGCGGCCCGAGCAGGCACTGTTCGGCATCGTCCAGGGCGGGTTCGAGGAAGGGACGCGCCGGCGCGCGGCCGACGAGATCGTCGGGGTCGGGTTCGCCGGCTACGCGATCGGCGGGCTCTCGGTCGGCGAACCGCGGACGATGACGTACGGCCTGGTCGCCGCGGTGGTGGAACGCCTGCCGCCCGAACGCCCGCGGTATCTCATGGGCGTCGGCGTGCCGCCGAGCAGCATCGAGGCGGTGCGGCGCGGCGTCGACATGTTCGACTGCGTCCTGCCGACCCGGGTGGGACGGACCGGCGTCGCCCTCACCGCGGACGGCCGCGTGAGTTTGATGAACACCGCGCATACCGCCGACCTCACGCCGCTCGAGGCGGACTGCCCGTGTCCGGCGTGCCGCGGGTACACCCGGGCCTACCTGCGCCACCTGTTCAAGGCGGGGGAGATGCTGGGCCCGAGACTCGTGAGCCTTCACAACATCACGTTTATGGGGCGTTTGCTCGCCGCGATGCGCGCCGCGATCCTTGAGGACCGCTTCGCCGCGTGGAGCGAGGCGGCGCTCGCCCGTTATAAGACCGCGTGGTAGGATGGGCGCAGAGGCGCGCAGAAGGCGTGTTGCGCGTCCGTCGCCGCGCACGGATCGGGGGAGGCCAATCGGGGTGACCAGCCAGCAGATCGCGCAGTTGTTGCCGTTGGTGGTCATCTTCGTCGTGTTCTACTTCATCGCGATCCGGCCGCAGCAGACCCAGCAGCGCCGCTACCGTGAGATGCTTGGCCGCCTCAAGAAGGGCGATCGCGTGCTGACCCGCGGAGGACTGTACGGCGTGATCGTGGAGCTCCGAGACAACCGCGTTCAGCTCGAGCTGGCGCAGAATGTCCGCGTCCAGGCCGACCGCACCGCGGTACAGGCCGTCGTCAACAAAGGCGACGCGTCGCTGCCGTAGAGGCATGGTCCGCTAGCGTGCCGGAACACGCGCCGAGCCCCGGCCCGGCGGTCCCCAGCGCTCCCGGCCAGCCGGTCGCGCTCGACGACGTCAAGCGCGATCCCGAGGTCGAAGCCTACCTCTCCAAGGCGAACGAATACACCGGCGCGATCGGCTACACCGAACACGGCTTCCGGCACGCCACGCTGGTGGCCAATATCGCCGGCAACATCCTGCGCCGCCTCGACCACGACGAGCGCCTCGTCCAGCTCGCGGCGATCTCCGGATATTTGCACGACATCGGCAATCTCGTCGGGCGTGTGGGCCACGAGGCGACCGGCGCTCTGCTCGCGAGCCGCATTCTCACCCGGCTCGGCATGGACCCGATGGACATGGCCGTGGTGATGGGGGCGATCGGCAACCATGAGGAACAGACCGGCGAGCCGGTGAGCGACGTGTGCGCCGCGCTGATCCTCGCCGACAAGTCCGACGTGCACCGGACCCGCGTGCGCAACCCCGATCCCGCGACGTTCGACATCCACGACCGGGTGAACTACGCGGTCGAGCACTCGTTTCTTCGCGTGGACGCGCCGGCGCGGAGCGTCACGCTCGAGCTGACGATCGACACGCGGATCTCGCAGGTGATGGAATACTTCGAGATCTTCCTGCCGCGCATGGTGATGTGCCGGCGCGCGGCGGAGTGGCTGCACTGCCAGTTCAGGCTGCAGATGAACGGCACCAAGCTGCTTTAGGGGAGGGACGGAAATGCCGGGTATTCTCTACCGCTGTATCTTCTGCGAGACGCCTCACGAGGTGAGCCGAAGGACCGACGGGCCGGTGTACCTGCGGTGCCCCACGACATACCGGTGGGCGTGGTACGACGAGCGGGCCTTCCAGCTGCGGGCCCCCTCCCGCGGCGGCCGCGCGGCTTCAGCGGGCACCACGGCGGGGGCGCGCCGCCGTCCCGCGAGGGCGGGACGGCGTGCGGGGACCGGGCGCGCCGCGGCGGC
>DASSJF010000063.1 GCA_035691305.1 bacterium | reverse complement strand
GAGTCATGAGAGTCTATTTTTTGTCGGGACGTTCGCGAGTCCCTCTGACCGCCGCTCTATTTGTCTAGAACGGCATCTTGTGGGACGGGAAGCGCTGGTAGTTCATTTGGTGGCGCCCCACCAAGCACTATAATCTCCAATTCCCCCAAATGGACTAAGACAGTCACGCGTATCGTCGCTGCCTGTGAACAGTCAGAAGCGGAGGCCGTCGCGACGGCGAGTTAGTGAGAAATGCACGAGGGAGGCCGGATGTCTTCCAACATGCGGTCCCTACACTTTCCTCAAGCCCAGGCCCTTTAGGCTCACCAGTCGGTAGCATCCGTTAGCAAGCTCGGCACTTTAGGACAACCAATCACTTCGAAACCCACTAAATCTGGTGGGCCCTGAGGGACTCGAACCCCCGACGCCCGGGTTAAAAGCCCGGCGCTCTACCCGCTGAGCTAAGGGCCCGCCGCACGCCAGTGTAGCATCCGTTCGAATCCGAGGCTAGGCCGGCACGATTCTCGGGGTATATACCTTCCGTATGTGTTACTACATTGAGGAGTGGAAACCAAGGCACGAATGGCTCGCGATGACGCCGGAGGACCGCGGCAAGTTTCTCTACGACCTCAGCCCGACGCTCCAAAGCGTGATTGATCAGGGCGCCGAACTGGTCGGTTACTGTATCAATCATAATGGGCATCACGACAAGACCGACCGGTTCTTGAGGATTTGGCGCGTTCCCACCAAGGAATTCGCTCGGCGTATCGAGGCGGCGCTCGAGCGGGCCGGGTGGCGCACGTTTTTCGACCCGGGGGACGCCGGCGGCGAAGTGATGACGCCGCAGGTTGCGATCCCATACCTGGTCAACCCGGAGAAGTAGCGGTCGCAGCGCCGGTAGGCGGACCCGCCGCGGGAGATGACACGCGGCCGGGGCGCGGAACTGCGCGCCCCGGCCGCGGCGTAGCCAGGCTCGTTGAAAGCGGTCAGGCTTTCGGCGTCTTGGCCGCCTCCACGATCTCGTTCGTCATCACGTCCGGCGGCTTCACTTCCTGCGGGATCTGCTTCAACCCGTAGTACGTGTCGCTGATCGCTTTCCAGACCTGCGGGTCCATGTACCCGAACCCGTGCTCCTTTGTCAACGGCGACGACATGTAGGGGATCTCGTTCTTCCACGTTTGGAGCTCGAGCGGACGGCTGAGCGCCGGCGCGGCTTTGAGCACGTAGTCCACCGCCTCGTCCGGGTGGTCGGCGGCGTACATCCAGCCCCGGGCACTCGCGGAGAGGAACCGCACAAGCACGTCGCGGCGCTCAGCGAGCACGCGGTCCGTCGTGAAGTACGTGTAGGCGTAGAGGCGGATGCCGAGGTCCCAAAGTTTGAAGTAGCCGAAGGCGCCCGCCTGCCGGACGGCCTCGACCTGCGGCGCGTCGATGATCCACCCCGTGATCACGTCGACCTGCCCGGTCACGAGCGGGCGCGTGTCGCCGCCGACGAACAGCACCTTCACCTTGTCCGGCGGAATCTGGTACTTGGCCAGGACGGCCTCCAGCAGCGGCCGGGCCGTCGCCTGGATCCCGATCGTCTTGCCCTCGAAGTCCCGGGGCGTGCGGATGCCCGATTTCCGGAGGAACATGAACGCGAACGGATGCCGCTGGAGGGCGGTCGCGAACGCCTTGACCGGCAGGCCGCGCGCCCGCGCGTTGACCAGCACGGCGACCGAGGACACGTTGCCGAACGGCACCCCGCCGCCCGCCACGATCTGAATCGGATCGATGTTGGGCCCGCCCGGCTGGATCTTGAGGTCGATGCCCGCGTCCTTGAAGTAGCCTTTGCCGATCGCCGTAAAGTCCCCGGCCATCTGCGCGTTCGCGAGCCAGCCGAGTTGCTCGGACAGCCCCGTCATGCCTTGGGCCCGCGCCTGAGACGCGAGACCAAGAAGGCGGCCGCCGGCCGCCGCGAGGCCCAGCGCGGCGCCGCCCGCAAGTAGACCGCGCCGCCCGATTGGTTGCGTAAAGAACGTGATCGTGTCCCGCTTCATGTCGCACCCTCCTTCGGGCTGGCTATACTTTCGGAGTCTTCGCCGCCGACACCAGGTCGTTCGTCATGATCTCGTCGGGCTTCACCGGCCGCGGCATCTGCTCGAGCGCGAAATAGGTGTCGCTCAGTTCCGCCCAGACCTTCGGATCCATGTAACCCCAGCCGTGCTGCTTCGTCGCGATCGACGTGAAGTAGTCGCCCATGTTCTTGAGCGTCGTGATCTCGAGCGCGCGGTTGAGGCCGGAGGCGCTCTTGAGAACGATGTCGATCGCCTCCTCCGGATGGTCACGCGCGTCGAGCCATCCGCGCGCGCTCGCCGAAAGGAAGCGCGTCAGCACCTCGCGGCGCTGCGTGTACGCCTGATCGGTCGTGAAGTACGTGTAGGCGTACTGGCGGATGCCGAGATCCCACAGCCGGAAGTAGCCGACTTGCGTCGCGAGCCCGAGGCTGGCGAACAGCGGCAGCCGGTCGATCACCCATCCCGTGATCACGTCCACCTGGTGGGTCGCCAGCGGCGCGATATCGCCGCCCACGAAGATCACCTTGACCCGGTCCTTCGGGACGTTGTGCTTGTGCAGCACCGCGTCGAGCAGCGGCCGCGCGGTCGGCTGGATGCCGATCGTCTTGCCTTCGAAATCCTTGGGCGTCCGGATTCCCGACGACTTCAGGAAGAAGAACGCGAACGGATGCTTCTGCAGCACCGTCCCGAAGGCTTTGATCGGCAGGCCGCGGCTGCGCGCGTTCAGCAGGACGCCGATCGACGCCACATCGCCGAAGGTGGTCCCGCCGCCGGCCACGACCTGGATCGGGTCGAGCGCGGGGCCGCCGGGCTGCATCTTGAGGTCGATCCCGACGTCCCGGTAGTAGCCTTTGGCGATCGCGACCAGTTCGCCGGCCGCCTGCGAGTTGAGGAACCACGCGAACTGCATCGACATCGCGGCCGTTCCCTGCGCCTCGGCGCGGGACGCGGGCCCGGCGAGCGCCGCGCCCGCCCCGAGCGCGAGCGCCGCAACGCCGCCGCCCAACCGCAAGATCTCGCGGCGGCCGATCGTGGAACTGAGCAACGTCACTCGATCGCGTGCCATGTCCCCCCCTCACCCCCGTTCGTCATCACCGCCGCCGGACCGGCGATCATACCGCGACCTCCGCGCGGAGCCGCTTGATCTCGTCGTCGCCGTAGCCGAGCTCGCGGAGGATCTCGTCCGTGTGCTCGCCGGCGTCCGGCGCGCCCCGCCGCACCGCGGCCGCCGTCTCGCTGAGCTTGACCGGATTGCCGATCGCCTTCACCCGGCCGCGCCGCCCGTCGGGGATATCGACGACCATCTCGTTGTGCGCGAGCTGCGGATCCGCGAGCGCCTCGGCGAGCGTGCGGATCGGCGCGCAGAGGATGTCCTGGCCCTCGAGCGCGCGCAGCGCTTCGCCCTGCGTCAGCTCGGCGATCCGCCGCCGGAAGATCGCCTGCAGCTCGGCGCGGTGAGCAAACTGCGCGGGCTCGGTCGCAAAGCGCTGGTCTTCGTGCAGCGGGTCGAGCCGCAGCGCCCGGCAGATGTCCCGCAGCGGCTCCTGCTTGAAGGCCCCGAGGAAGAGAATCCACTTCCCGTCGCGCGTCTGGAAGTGGCCGTTGAGCGGCATCCGGCTCCAGTTGATCTCCTGGCCGGCGTTGAGCATGCACGCGGCTTCCTGCTGCTGCATATAGAACATGCTGTCGTAGAGCGACGAGGTGACGAGCTGGCCGCGGCCGGTCCGCTCGCGCGCCATGAGCGCGAGCAGAATGCCCTGCACCAGCAGCATGCCGGCCGCGAAGTCGCACACCGCCACGGTGAACGGCTCCGGCGGCGTGCCCGGCTCCGCCCGGCGCATCAACGATCCGCCCATCGCCTGCGCGATCCAGTCCTGCCCGCCCTTCAGGACGTACGGGCCGGACGGCCCGAACCCGCTGCCCATCGCGTAAACAAGTTGCGGGTTCAGCCCGCGCACCTGTTCGTAGCCGTAGCCGAGCTTCTCCATCGCGCCAGGGCGGAAGTTGTGTACGAGCACGTCGGCCCGCCGCAGCAAGCGTTCCAGAATCTCACGGCCCCCCGGCTTCCGGAGATCCAGCGTCATCGCCCGCTTGTTGCGGTTGCCGGCGATGAAGAGAAAACTGGAGCCGTCCGGCTGCGGAAGCGTCGTGCGCAGGAAATCGCCGGCGCCCGGGCGCTCGATCTTGATCACGTCCGCGCCGAAGTCCCCGAGCATCTGCGTTGCGATCGGCCCGAGGGTGATCTGCGTGAAGTCGACCACGCGGACGCCTTCGAGCGGCAGCGGAGCGGAGTGGGAAGCGGCCGCGGGCTCCGCCACTACCGGCCCTTCCACCGCGGCGGCCGCTTTTCACGGAACGCGCGCGTGCCTTCCTCGGAATCTTCCGAGGCGACGGCCTCCATGACGCGGCGCGGAAACCACCGCGGCGCGGCCCACCCGGGCAGGTCGCGGCCTTCCATCGCGATCTGCTTGGTGCCCTCCACCGACAGCGGCGCGCAGGCGACGACGTCGGCCGCCCATTTCTCGGCGGCCGACGTGAGGCCGTCCGAGGAAGCCACCTCGTTGACGAATCCCGCGGCGTGGCCGTCCCGCGCGCTTACGCGGCGGCCGGTGAGCAGCATTCCCATCGCGATCTTGTACGGCACCTGGCGCGTCAGCATCGCGATGCCGCCGTCGAGCGCCATGTAGCCGACGCGGGGCTCGGGAAACCCGAATTCCGCGTGCTCGGCCGCGATAATAAGATCGCACGCGAGCGCCAGCTCAAAGCCCGTCCCGAGCGCAAGGCCGTTCACCGCGGCGATCACCGGCTTCAAGAGGTCGCGCCGGAACGAGAGGCCGCCGGCGCCGAGGCGCGGGCCGTCCCAGAGGTACGGGACGCCGTTCTTTGCTTCGGGATCCTTGAGATCGGTACCGGCGCAGAACGCCCGGGTACCCGCGCCCGTGAGAATCGCAACACGGATGTCCGCATCGTCCCGGATGTCGTCCCAGATGGAGGAGAGCGCCGCGTGCGCGGCCCGGCTCAGTGCGTTCATGACCTGCGGCCGGTCGATGGTCACCCGCGCGAGCGGTCCGTCCTTGGTGAGGCGGATGCCGGCCTCGCGGCGCGCGGCGTCGTTCACGACCCGCCCCCGTACCGCGCCGCGGCGGCGATCGGCGAACCGAGGATCGCGCCGCGGGCGGTGAGGCGTTCTTGGAGCTCGCCGACGTTGACGCTCCGCGGCTCGACGCCGGCCGCCACCGCGATCGCGGCGGCGGTCCCCGCCGCCTCGCCCATCACCATGCAGGGCGGGATCTCGCGGCTGATCTTCTGCGCCTCCGGCGTCGCGGAGTAGTGGCGCCCCGCGACGAGCAGGCCCTCGACGCCCACCGGCAGCAGGCTGCGGTACGGCATGTAGTAGTCGCGGCCGCGCCCGATCACGTCCGGGAACGCCCGCCGCTCGACGATGTCCTCTTTGGTCAGCACGTATTCGCCGAGCAGAAGGCGCGTCTGCCGCACACCGGCCTGCGGCGCGGCGTCCAGGATGTACGAACGCTCGAAGCCCGGAAAGTGTTCGCGCAGCCACGCCGCGGCCTTCACAAACCGCTGCCGGCACTCCACCTCGAGGCGCGTGAGGTCGTCCACCTTCAGACCGTCGAGCCCGAAGACGTGCGGCGTGTTGCACCAGACGACGCCGTCCCGCGGCGTGCGCAGCCACCACAAGTCCCACGACGCGCCGAAGATCTGCTTGACCTGGTGGTTGAGCCGCTTCGCCTCCTCCGGATGCTCCCGCTCGAACTGCGTCGCGCGCGCGGTGTCCACGTCGGCGAGGCGGTGGACGAGCGTCATCATGTAGGCGCCCTTGATGTGCGGCGCGCCCGCCCCCGCGTAGACGTCGCCGTCGCCGGTGGCGTCGATGAACAGCCGGCCCGCGATCGCCTGCCGCCCTTCTTTCGTCTCCACCACCACCGCGCGCACGCGGCCGTCCTCGACCGCGGGGCGCGAGAACCAGGAATGCATCCGCAGCGCGACCCCGGCCTCGAGCGCCATCTCGTTCGAGATCTGCTTCCAGACCTCGGGATCGAACGACGCCCCGTACGTCGTCGGATGCGGCAGCACGCGGGCGTAGAAGTCCTCGAACCCCCACCGCGCCCACTTCCACCAGAGCTCTTCGCTCCGGCGGAAGCACTCCTCGAGGGGCGGGACGACGCAGCCGCCCGCCGCGACCATGCGCTCGACTATCTCGTGGCCGATGCCGCCGACCGTGCGCCCGCCTTGGTCGCACATGTCGTCGAGGAGGAGCACCATGCCGCCGGAGGCGAGGCCGCCGAGGTAGCCGTAGCGCTCCACGATCATCGCTTTGGCGCCGTTCCGGGCCGCGGCGACCGCCGCGGCGATGCCGGCGGGACCGCCCCCCACCACGACGACGTCGGCCTCGGCGACCACGGGGACGTCGCGCGCCGGCTCGTGTACCGTCTTCACCGGGACCCTCCTGTGCGCCGCCAGGGCACGAGGTAGTGCTCGAGCAGGGAGATCAGGCCGAACAGCGCCAGCGCGAGCGCCGACGCGACCGCCATCGTGGCGTAGAGGAGCGGCGTGCGGTAGTCGTAGGTCGCGGCCAGGATCAGGTAGCCGAGGCCCTTGTTGGAGCCGATCCACTCCGCGACGATCGCGCCGAGCAGGCTCGCGGTGCTCGCGATGCGCAGCGCCGAGAAGAGGTACGGCAGCGACGTCGGCCAGCGCAGGTAGCGGAACACCTCCCACTTCGTCGCGGACAGCACGTGCATCAGCTCCTGCGCCTGCGCTTCCACGGCGTTCAAGCCGTCGACCATGTTGACGAGGGTGGGGAAGAACGTGATCAGCGCGGCGATCGCGATCTTCGGCGCGTAGCCGTTCCCGAGCAGCAGCACGAGGATCGGGCTGATCGCCACGATCGGCAGCGTGCGGACGGCCACCGCGAGCGGATAGACCGTGTGCTGGAACGTGCGGTTGTGGACGAACCCGATCGCGATCAGCACCGCGATGACGTTGCCGGCGACGAAGCCGCCGACCGTCTCGATGATGGTGGGCCAGGCGTTGATCGCCAGCGTCTTGGCCTGGTCGCGGAGCGCGCCGATCGTCTCGACCGGCGTCGCGGCGATGAAGTGCGGCACCTTGAAGACGGCCATCACGGCCTGCCACAGCGCGAGGACCGCGGCGATGCCGAGCATCGAAAGCAGCGTTCGCCGCAGCGGGTTGTCGCGGTCGCGGGCCGGCCCGCCCGGCACGGCGACGGCCGCCACCCCGGCGGCCTTCACGAGGCGTCCTCGAGCGCGGCACGGAGCTCGGCCGAGTAGCGGGTGAACTCCGGGGTGTCCTTCATCTTCGGCTGCCGCGGATACGGCAGGTCGATCTCGACGACCCGGCGGATGCGCGCGGGACGCGGCGACATCACGACGACGCGCATCGAGAGGTAGACCGCCTCCGCGATGCTGTGGGTGACGAACACCACGGTGCGGCGCACCTGCCCCCAGATCCGGAGGAGCTCTTCGTTCAGCCGGTCGCGGGTGATCGCGTCGAGCGCCCCGAACGGCTCGTCCATCAGCAGCACTTTGGGGTCGCTCACGAGGGCGCGCGCGATGGCGACGCGCTGCTGCATCCCGCCGGACAGCTGGCCCGGCCGCGCGCGGTTGAAACTCTCCAGGCCGACGAGCCGCAGGAGCGCGTCCGGGGAGGCCGACGGCGTGTGGCGCGCACCCCAGCCGCCGATGCGCAGCGGGAGCGCGACGTTTTCCTCGGCGCTCAGCCACGGCAGCAGCACCGGCTGCTGGAAGACCATGCCGAGCGCGCGGGTACGCCTGGCCTCCGCGGGCGAAGTGCCCAGCACCGCGGCGCGGCCCTGCGACGGCGGCAGGATGTCGGCGATCACCCGCAGCAAGGTCGATTTGCCGCACCCGGACGGCCCGAGCAGCGAGACGAACTCGCCCTGCCGGACCGTGAGCGTGATGCCGCGAAGTACTTCGAGGACGCCGTCGGACAGCGCGAACGACATACCGACGTCGCCGAGCTCGATCGCCGGCGCATCCACGATGACGGACATTTGACAGGCGTTCTGCGGTTCGCGAACGGAGTCCTTTCCAAACGGAGGTGCACCGCGTGCGGCAGATCTTGAAAGGCGGCACCGTCGTCACGATGAACCCGCGGGACGAGATCCTCGCGCCCGGCGCGGTCGTCATCGACGACGCGCGCATCGCATCGGTCGGCCGGGACGGCGCCGAGGGGACGCCGCGGCCGGACGATACGGTCGTCGACTGCCGCGGCCACCTCGTCATGCCGGGCCTGATCAACACGCACACGCACGCCGGGTTCGTCCTCTTTCGCGGGCTCGGAGAGGATCGGACGCCGGAGGAGTGGTTCGCATCGGCGTTTGCGCCGCCGTACATGGCGGGGGCCGTGCCGGACGACTACTACTGGGGGACGATGCTCGGCGGCCTCGAGATGCTGATGGGCGGCACGACGTGCACCGCCGACCGCTTCTCGCACATGGCGGTGATCGCCGAGGCGTTCGACCGCCTCGGCATGCGCGCGGTCGTCTGCCACACCCTGCGGGACATCACGCAGCCGCTGGAGTGGGACCTCGCGATGGCGCTGATCGACCGGTGGGGCACCGCCCCCGACGCACGCATCCACTGCGGGATCGGACCGCACGCGCCCGATACCTGCTCGGACGACCTGCAGCGGCGGATCCGCCGGACGGCGACGGAGACGGGCGCGCACGTGTTCATCCATTGCTCGCAGGCACCGGCGGAACTCGCCGCGCTGCGGCCGCGGGGCCACCGCGGCGGGGTGCACTGCCTCGCGGCCACCGGGTTGCTCGGCCCCGACGTCGTCGCGGCGCACTGCACCTACATCGACGAGGACGAGATCCGGATTCTCGCCGACAGCGGGACGTGGGTCAGCCACTGCCCGGTCAGCGCGGCGCGGATCGAGGGACGGCTCGCGCCGATCCCGGCGCTGGTTCGGGCCGGCGGGCACGTGGCGCTCGGAACGGACTGGGCCGTGACGAACAACGGCATGGACATGTTCGACGAGATGAAGAGCGCCGGCATCCTGAACAAGCTCGCCTCGCACGACACGTCGGCGCTGCCGTCCCGAACGCTGCTGCGGATGGCCACGATCGACGCGGCGCGCGCACTCGGAGTCGACGAGCACGCCGGCAGCCTGGAACCCGGCAAGCGGGCCGACGTGATCGCGCTCGACATGGGCAGCCCGCACCTGCAACCGTGGCACGACATCCCCGCCACGCTGGTCTACTCGGCGAAGGGAATGGACGTGCGCCACGTCTGGGTCGACGGGCGGTGCCTCGTCCGCGACCGGCGGCCGGTCGACGCGGACGTCGAGGACGTGTACGCGCACGTCGAGCGCATCTGGGAACGGCTGCGGAAGTCCGGCCTCTCGCGGGCGCGAGGGACCGCTTGGAAATGACGGATGGGCGGACGTGGTCTTTGTCGGCGGGGACGTGATCCGCGCGTCGATGTCGCGGGCTTCGCAGGAGACGGATTCCAGTTCTTCGGCGCTAGGAGCGCTTCGGCGCCGGCGGCACGCCCTCGGCGATCGCCGGGAAGCGGCTGAGCGGAAAGATGTCGACCGTCGCGGACCGCTGCTGCGAGAGCAGCCCGCCGTCCACGACGAGCAGGTGGCCGGTGATGTAACGGGCGTCGTCGGAGGCGAGGAACACCGCCGGGCCGGCCAGTTCTTCGGGCTCGCCCACGCGGCCGAGCGGGATCTGCTCGCCGCGCGAACGTTTGACGTCGGGGGGCATGTTGGACGTGTCGATCGAGCCCGGGACGAGCGCGTTGACGCGCACGCCGTACGGCCCGAGATCGAGGGCCATCGCCCGGGTCAACGCCTCGATGCCGCCCTTCGCCGCATCGTAGGCCGCGTTGCCGCGGTGGGCGCGCGAGGCGCCGCCGCTCGACATGTGGATGATCACCCCGGAGCGTTTCCGCGCCATGATCCGCGCGGCGCGCGAGCTGCACAAAAACGCGCCGGTCAGGTTGACGGCGATGACGCGCTCCCACCAGGCGTCGTCCGCCTCGAGGAAGTGGCGCATCGTGTCGGTCAGCCCGGCGTTGTTGACCAGCACGTCGACCGTGCCGAAGCGGCGGACCGCCGTGTCGATCACGCCGTCCACCTGGGCCGGCACGGAGACGTCGGCCGCCGCCGCCGCCGCGGATCCGCCGCGCGCCGTGATCGCCGCCGCCACGGCCTCGGCGCCCGCCGGCGCGACGTCGTTGACGACGACGTGCGCCCCCTCGTCGCCGAAGCGAACCGCGATCGCCCGGCCGATGCCCCGTGCCGCGCCGGTGACGATTGCAACCTTGCCCTGCATTCGCGTTCCGACCGTCATCACCGGCCTCCGCTAGCCCAGCATGATCCCCCGGCCGGGCTCGTTCAGGCGATCGCCGTACTCGTTGTCGCCGATGAGCGGTTCGCCTTCTTTGAACCGCGTCGCGCGGAACGGCCGCAGCGGCGCGGTCCGGGGGGCGCCATCCGTCATCCACTCCGCGAGCGCCGCGCCGACCGCCGGCGCCGTCTTGAATCCCGAGCCGTTGTCGCCCGTGCAGATCCAGAGCCCCTCGATTTCCGGATGGCGGTCGATGACCTGCTTGCCGTCGGGTGTGATCGTGATCGCCCCCGCCCAGCCGCCGCGCATCGGTGCCCGGCCGATCGCGGGCATGCGCTTCAGCAGGCGGGCTTTGGCGCGGACGACGTAGTCGCCGTCCACGCCCTCGTCCAGTGCGTCGGGATCCGGCAGCTCCTGCCGCGTCGAAATCCCGACGAGCGTGCTGAGAAAGCCGGGGCCCTCGGGCCGCATCCACAGATCGTTCGCGCCGTCGATGCAGATCGGGTGCGGCGCCTCATGCTCGAGCGTCCGCCGGAAGATAGTGACCTGCGTGCGCACCGCGGTCAGGTCCCCCGCCGCGCCGACCGGGCGGAGCAGCGGCAGCGCCCACGCTCCGCCGGCCACCACAACCGACGGCGCGGCGATGTATCCGCCGGACGTCTCGACGCCTTCCACCCGGCCCCCAGCAACCCGAAGCGCGTGTACTTCCGTTCCGAGCCGCACGTCGGCGCCTAGCGCCTCGGCGCGGGCGGCGAAACCGTGGGTCGTGCCCACCGGGTCCGCCATGCCCGAATCGGGCTCGTAGGCGGCGGCGGTGATATCGTCGACGTGCCACGACGGCACCAGCGCGCGCACGTCGTCCCGGCTGATCACCGCGGTGTTGACGCCCACCCGCTCGAGCATCGCCACGTTGGCCCGCAACTTCGCCTCGTGCGCCGCGGCGACGAACCGCAGCATCCCGGTGTTGACGAAGCCGCTCGAGCCGGCGCCGACGATGTCGCTCCAGTGCTGAAAGTAGGGCAGGCTCGCGAAGGCGAGGCGCGCCTCCGGCTCGTTCGCGTAGTGCATGCGCACGAGCGCACCCGACTTGCCCGTCGCCCCCGCGGCGAGAAACCGCCGCTCGCAGAGCACCACCCGGCCGGCGCGGCGCGACGCGAGGTGAAACGCGACGCTCGTGCCGACGACCCCTCCACCGACGACGACGACGTCCACGGTTGACGGCATGGTGCTGCGTGGTTCAACGGGCTTCGCGGCGCCGCCTCCCGCGCGGCGCGGGACGCGGGTCGCGCCGACGGCAAGGGGAAGCCTGCGCCGAACCGAAGTAGCGAGGCCATGGCGGACGAACCTCGGTGGGCGTTGATTCTCGGCGCGAGCAGCGGCTTCGGCGAGGCGACCGCGCTCGAGCTCGCGCGCTCCGGCTACGACATCATCGGCGTGCATCTCGACCGCAAGACGACGATGCCGCACGTCGAGGAGGTCATCGGCGCCGTTCGGGCGGAAGGACGCGCGGTCGTCTTCTTCAACGTCAACGCCGCCGACCCGGAGCGCCGCGTGGAGGTGCTGGCCCGGGCGCGCGAGGAGGCCGGCGCCCACGGCTCGGTTGCGGTGCTGCTGCATTCGCTGGCGTTCGGCAACCTCCGGCCGTACATCGGGGCGGCGGCCGAGGAATCGATCACGCCCGCGCAGATGGACATGACGCTTTCGGTGATGGCGCACAGCCTCGTGTACTGGACGCAGGATCTCGTGTACTCGGGACTAATGCGGCGCGGCGGCAAAATCTTCGCGATGACGAGCGCGGGGGCGACGCGGGTGCTGCCGAACTACGGCGCCGTCTCCGCGGCCAAGGCCGCGCTCGAGTCCCACATCCGCCAACTGGCGATGGAGCTCGCCCCGCGGGGCATCGCGATCAACGGCATCCGAGCCGGCGTGACCGACACCCCGGCGCTGCGCAAGATCCCGGGCAACGCCGCGATTGTGGAAGGCGCGCTGCGGCGCAACCCGTCCGGCCGGCTCACGACTACGCAGGACGTCGCGAGGGCGATCGCGGTCCTCTGCCGGCCCGGCACGGAGTGGATCACCGGCAACGTGATCGGCGTGGACGGCGGCGAAGAGGTCGTCGGTTAACCCCGGCCGCGGACCGCAGGCCCCGAGGGCTACCGTTTGTCGATCGGCATGTAGCTCCGGTTGCGCGGGCCGACGTACTCGGCGCGCGGCCGGATGATGCGGTTGTCGGCGAGCTGCTCCAGCACGTGCGCGGTCCAGCCGCTGATGCGGCTGACCGCGAAGAACGGCGTGAAGAGCTCGAGCGGAATCCCCAAATAATAGTAGGACGTCGCCGAGTAGAAATCGACGTTCGCGTAGATCTTCTTCTCCGACAACATGAACTGTTCGAGCGCCCGCGACATCTCGAACCACTTCGGCTCGCCCCGGCGGCGCCCCAGCTCCTCCGACATCTTCCTGAGATGCGTGGCGCGGGGGTCTTCCGTCCGGTAGACACGGTGCCCGAAGCCCGGGATCTTCTGCTTCGCCGCGAGCATCTCGCGCGCGGTGGGGATGACGTTGGCGGGGTCGCCGATGCTCAGCAGCAGCCGCATCACTGCTTCGTTGGCGCCGCCGTGGAGCGGTCCTTTGAGAGTCCCGATCGCCGAGGTGATCGCGGAGTGCATGTCGGCGAGGGTCGCCGCGGTCACGCGCGCGGCGAAGGTGCTGGCGTTGAGCTCGTGGTCGGCGTGGAGGATCAGCGCGATCTCGACCGTCCTGACGCTCGTGTCGTCCGGCCGCCGGCCCCAGAGCATGTGGAGGAAGTTCGCCGCGTGGCCGAGCGATGGATCCGGCGCGACCGGATCCTTGCCTTCCCGGCACCGGCCGATCGCGGCCACGATGGTCGCGGTCTGGGCGGTGAGCCGCACCGACTTCCGCAGGTTGGCGGCCCGGGAGTTGTCGCGCGACTCCGAATCGTAGATGCCGAGCGCGGAGGTCGCGGTGCGCAGCGCGTCCATCGGCAGCACGTCGCGCGGAAACCCACGCAGCAGGTCCATCATCGGCCCCGGCAGGGTGCGGGCCGCGATCAGGTCCCGGTTCAACGCGTCGAGCTGCGCACGCGTGGGCAGGTCCCCGTGCCAGAGCAGATAGGCGACTTCTTCGAAGCCGGCGTGCGCGACCAGGTCGTGGATGTCGTAGCCCCGGTAGATAAGCCGGCCCTCGACGCCGTCGACGAAGCAAATGCGGCTTTCGGCCGCGGCGATGCCTTCGAGACCTTCGGCGACCTGGGTGGAGGGGCCGCCGCGCGAAGACGCGGGACCGCCGGAAGATGCCGTCATGCCCTCACCGTAATCCGCGGGCGCCGGGCCGTCAATGAATCGAAGTTCCGGTTCCCTGCCCCGGAGGGAGTCGGGAGACCCGCACGAAAAGAGCCCGGCGATCGAGACCCTATACGCCCAAGCCTCGAGGTGTTCCGGTGGGGGCCTTGACGTTGCGGGTAAACGGGGCGGCGCGGACCGTCGACCTCGACGATCCGGCCGAGCCGCTGCTCTACGTATTGAGAAACGGCTTCGGCCTCCGCGGCGCGAAGTTCGGCTGCGGCTTGGGCCAGTGCGGCGCGTGCACGGTGCTGGTCGACGGACGGCCGGTGCGCTCGTGCGTAACACCGGCGCGGGCGCTCGCCGGGCACGAGATCGTGACGATCGAGGGACTCGGATCGCCGGCGCGGCCGGATCCGGTGCAGGCCGCGTTCATCGCCGAGGCCGCCGCGCAGTGTGGGTACTGCACCGCGGGCATGGTCGTCGCGGCCCGGGCGCTCCTGCGGGAGAATCCGCACCCGAACGCCCAACAGATCCGCGAGGCGCTCGCCGGCAACCTGTGCCGCTGCGGCACCCACACGCGCGTGATTCGCGCGGTGATGCGGGCCGCGGGAGGCCGCTGAGATGGCGACCCACCCGGCCGCCGCCCGGACGCGGCTCACCCGGCGCCACCTGCTGCGCGCCGGCGGCGTGCTGCTCGTCGGGTGGACGCTGCGCCCGACCGCGGCGTCCGCGCAGGCGCCCGGCCCCGACCAATACCTCGGCAAGACGGTCGCCTCGGACGCCGTGGACGGCTTCCTCGCGATCCATCCCGACGGCGCGGTCACCGTGTTCAGCGGCAAGGTCGATCTCGGGACCGGGATTCGCGCCGGCATCATGCAGATGGCCGCGGAGGAGCTGGACGTGACGATCGGTCGCCTGACCATCGTCGACGGCGACACGGCGTTGACGCCCGACCAGGGCGGCACCGGCGGCAGCTCGACGATCGTTCGCGGAGGCGTGCAGATCCGGCAGGCGGCCGCGACCGCGCGCCAAGCGCTGCTGCGGCTCGCCGCGGAGCGTCTCGGGCATCCGGTGGAAGATCTCGAAGTGGCCGACGGCGTGGTCCGGCCGCGATCGAACGGGGCGTCGCCGCGGACCGGCGGCGTGTCGTACGGCGAGCTCGTCGGGGGGCGCCGCCTGACCCTCGCGCTCGACCCGAACGCGCCGCTGAAAGATCCGCGCGCGTACCGGATCGTCGGTACCTCGGTGCCGCGTCCGGACGTCGCGGCCAAGTGCACGGGCCGGCACGTCTACGTTCACGACGTCGTGCTCCCCGGCATGCTGCACGCACGGGTGCTGCGGCCGCCGGCCGTCGGGGCGACGCTGCGGTCCGTCGACGCATCGTCCATCGCGTCGATCCCGGGCGCCCGCGCCGTTCGCATCGGCGGCTTCCTCGCGGTCGTGGCGGACCGCGAGTGGTCCGCCGTGCGCGCCGCCCGCATGCTTCGCGCGCAGTGGTCTCCGGGGCGCGGTCTGCCCGAGCACGACACCCTCTGGGACGGCATCCGCGCCGCCCGCGTGCTTGGCGACCAGACGCTCGCCTCGCGCGGGGATCTGTCCGCCCTCGCACCCGGGGCCACCCCCGACGGCCGCACGCTCTCAGCCACGTACCGCTGGCCGATGCAGTCGCACGGATCGCTCGGCCCGGGATGCGCGGTCGCGGACGTGCGCCCCGATCGGGCGACGATCTGGACCGCCTCCCAGGCGACGCACCGGTTCCGCGACACGTATGCCGCGATGCTGAAGCTGCCGCCGGAGCGGGTGCGCCTCGTCTATCTCGACGGGGCGGGCAGCTACGGAATGAACGGCAGCGACGACGCCGCGTGCGAGGCGGCGCTCTTGTCCCGGGCCACCGGCCGGCCGGTACGCGTGCAGTGGATGCGCCACGACGAGCACGGGTGGGATCCGAAGGGGCCGGCACAGCTGCTCGATCTCCGCGCCGTGCTCGGCGCCGGCGGGGAGGTCCAGGCATGGGAGACGCAGGCCTGGCTCCCGGCCGCGAGCCGGGGCCTTCCGAACGTGCCGCTGCTGGCGCCCGACGAGGCCGGCATCTCGCAGCATCCTGGCGTCTCGACCGGGTTGATCTCGCAGCATCTGGAGCCGCCGTACGCGGTCGGCGGTGTGCGTGCCGTCATTCATTGGCTGGGCGATCCGCCGCTGCGTACCTCACAGCTGCGGTCTCCCGGCAAGCCCGGCAACACCTTCGCGGTCGAGTCGTTCGTGGACGAAATCGCCGCCCGGACGAGCGCGGACCCGCTCGAGTTCCGCCTGCGCCGCCTCGCGGACCCGCGGGCCGTCGAGGTCCTCCGCCGGCTCGGCGCTCGGATGCGCTGGGACGCGCGGCCGTCTCCGCGCAAGATCAACCAGGCGGCCGCGCTGCTGGCCGGCCGCGGCCTGTCGTACGTCCACTACAAGGACGCCGAAAACTACGTCGCGATGGGTATGGAGGTCGAGGTCGAGCGGCATTCCGGCCGCATCCAGGTCACGCGCGTCGTGTGCGTGCACGACTGCGGCCTGATGATCAATCCCGACGGCGTCCAGAATCAGGTCGAGGGCTGCATCGTCCAAACCCTCAGCCGTGCGCTCTACGAAGAGGTCGGCTGGAATCGCGACCGCGTCACCAGTCTCGACTGGCAGAGCTACCCCATCCTTCGATTCCCGCAGGCGCCGGCGATCGAGGTGGAGCTGATCCAACGGCTCGATCAGCCGCCGCTCGGCGTCGGCGAGCCGGCGTCGGCACCGGTCGCCGCGGCGCTCGGCAACGCGGTGTTCGACGCGACCGGCGTGCGGTTTCGCACGGTGCCGCTGCGCGCCGAGCGCGTCAAGGCCGGACTCGATACCAAGGGGGGATGACGATGCGTCCGCAATGCTCGCGACGGCAGTGCCACCGATGGACCGCGGCGGTGCTCGCGGCCCTGCTTGCGCCGGCCACGGCCGCCATGCTCCCGGTCGCCGGGGCGCCGGTCCGCGGCGGAACGCTCGTCGTCGGCATCGATTCGCAGCCGGCGACGCTGGACCCGCACGCGTCGACCGCGGCGATCAGCTATCTCATCGCCGCGATGCAGGTAACGGAGAGCCTCGTCTATCAGCTGCCCGACGGGCGGCTCGTCCCCTGGCTCGCCGAGAGCTATGCGATCTCGCCCGACGGGAAGACGTTCACGTTCGTGCTGCGCGGCGACGTCACGTTCAGCGACGGGGCGCCGCTCAACGCGGAAGCGGTGAAGTGGAACCTCGACCGCATCGTGAACCCGTCGTTCAAGCCTGGCGGCGCGATCAACGCGCTCGTCGGCTACGCCGGCACGACCGTGGTGAACAACCGCACCGTGCGCATCGCGTTCAAGGAGCCGTACGCGCCGTTCCTCGCCTACGCCGCCGTCGGGGTGCTGGCGATGCTCTCGCCCAAGACCACCCCCGGACAGGGCACCGACGTGGCCAAGCGGCCCGTCGGCACCGGGCCGTTCACGGTCTCCGAGTACGCGGCGCAGGACCATATCACGCTCGTGCGCAACGGCGCGTTCAACCGGCGCGAGCCGTGGAGCGACCATCAGGGACCGCCTTACCTGGACCGGATCGTCTGGCGCGACATCCCGGAGAGCAACAGCCGCAGCGTCACGGTCGAGACCGGCGAGACGCAGATGATCTATCTGTACTCGTCGCCCGGCTCGGCGCTCGCGCAGCTGCAGCGCAACAAGGCGCTGCGCATCGAGACGCGGCCGTTTCCCGGATCGTCGTACTTTTGGTGGGTGAACGTGAAGCTGCCACCGACCGACAACGTGCAGGTTCGGCGCGCGCTCAGCTATGCCATCAACCGCGCCGCCATCGTCGGCTCGGTGTACAAAGGGCTCGACGACGTGGGTTGCGGCCTGCTGAGCCAGTCGATGCTGCGGGACCCCGAGGCCTGCTCGTACTACCCGCACAACCCGGCCAAGGCGGCCCAGCTGCTCGACGAGGCGGGCTGGAAGATGGGCCCCAACAACGTGCGGATGAAGGACGGCAAACCGCTGACCGTCGTCATCAACTCGCTCAACTACGGCGGCGGCAACTTCCCCGAAGTCGAACTGGTGCAGGGGCAGTTCCTCGGGCTCGGCGTCGACGCGCGGATCAAGAGCTCGGCCGCGCCGGCCTGGGTCGACGACAACTACCGCTGCGCGACCAACATGGGCTCGATCTTCCTGCGCACGAACGAGCCGGACGCCCTCTACGCCCTGTTCGACTCGGCAACGATCGGCAGCAACTTCAACTGGTCCTGCTATTCAAACCGCGAGGTGGACACGCTGCTCGACCAGGGCCGGGCGACGCTGGACCCGGCGAAGCGCCGCGCGATCTACCTCAAGGTGCAGCACATACTGCTCGACCAGGCCGTGGCGATCCCGATGATGGACAAGCTGTCGGTGTGGGCGATCCGCGACAACGTCAAGAACGTGAAGTACAACTACTCGAGCTACCCGGCGCTGAGCGACACGTACCTTCAGAAGTAGCGGTTAGCGTTCGATCCCGGCGATCGCCGCCGCCAGATCGCGCACGAAGCCGGCAATACGGGCGACGTCGCGGGGCGTCTCTTCGACCATTTGGACCAAGGCGCTCCCGACGACGACGCCGTCGGCCACCTTCGCGACCTCCCGGGCCTGGGCCGGCCGGCTGATGCCGAACCCGACGCAGACCGGCGCCTCGGTCTCGGCGCGGATCCGGCGCACCAGGTCGGGAAGGCCGTCGGGCAGCGCGTCCCGGACGCCGGTGACCCCGGTGCGGGAGACGCAGTAGACGAACCCGGTGGACGCGGCCGCGACCGCGCGGATCCGCTCCGGGGTGCTGGTCGGCGCCGCCATGAACACCGTCGCCAGCCCGCGCTCGCGCGCCTCGCCGATGAGCCCCCCGGCCGCATCGGGCGGGAGGTCCGGGGCGATGAGACCGTCGAGTCCGGCCGCGGCGGCGTCGCGCGCGAACGTCCCCGGGCCGTACCGGAGGATCAGGTTGTAATAGGTCATGATGAGGAGCGGGACTTGCGTGCGCGCCCTGAGGCGCGCGACCAGGTCGAGCGCCGCGCGGATGGTCATCCCCTGCGCCATCGCCCGCAGGCCGGCGCGCTGATTGATCGGGCCGTCCGCGATCGGATCACTGAACGGCACGCCCAACTCGATCGCGGCGGCGCCGGCGCCGACGAGCGCCTCGACGAACCGTTCCGTTGTCGCGGCGTCCGGATCGCCCGCCATGATGTAAGGAATGAGCGCACGGCGCCGCTCAGAGCGGAGGGAGCGGAACGCCCGGACGAGCCGGTTGGCTTCGAGCGGGGCGGTGGCCGCCGGCTCCGCCGCCGCTTGCCCTCGGCCGGCCGTCACTTCCCGAACTCCTCGCCCATCGCCTTGGCGACGGTATCGACGTCCTTGTCGCCGCGGCCGCTCAGGCAGACGAGAATGACCTTGTCGCGGCCCAGCCGCGGCGCGAGCGTCCGGAGGTGGGCGATCGCGTGGGACGACTCGAGCGCCGGGATGATGCCTTCCATCCGGCAGAGGAGGTGGAAGCCCTCGAGCGCCTCCTTGTCCGTGACGGCGACGTACGTGGCGCGGCCGCTGTCCTTGAAATACGAATGCTCGGGGCCTACGCCGGGATAGTCCAGACCCGCCGAGATCGAGTGGGTCGCGAGGACCTGCCCCTGACGGTCCTGGAGGAGGTAACTCATCGCTCCGTGCAGCACGCCGGGGGCTCCCGCGACGAGCGTCGCGGCCGTCCGGCCCGACGCCACGCCTTCGCCGGCGGCCTCCACGCCGATCAGCGCCACGCCCGCGTCGTCCTTGAATGGATGGAATGCGCCCATCGAGTTGCTGCCGCCGCCGACGCATGCCACGACCGCGTCCGGCAGCCGTCCCTCGACCGCGAGCATCTGCGGGCGCGCCTCCCGGCCGATCACCGACTGCAGGTCGCGGACGAGCATCGGGAACGGGTGCGGGCCGACCACGGAGCCGATGACGTAATGCGTCGACGCCACGTTCGTGACCCAGTCGCGCAGCGTTTCGTTGATCGCGTCCTTGAGCGTACGGCTGCCGCTGTCGACCGGCACGACTTTGGTGCCGAGGAGGCGCATCCGGAAGACGTTGAGCGCCTGACGCTGCATGTCTTCGGTCCCCATGTATACCTCGCACGGCAGACCGAAGGCCGCGGCCGCGGTGGCCGTCGCCACGCCGTGCTGGCCGGCGCCGGTCTCGGCGATGATGCGGCGCTTGCCCATCCGGTGCGCCAGCAGCACCTGGCCGATCGCGTTGTTGATCTTATGGGCGCCGGTGTGCAGCAGGTCCTCGCGCTTGAGGTAGATGCGCGCGCCGCCGAGCGTCTCGGTAAGCCGCCCCGCGAAGTACACGGGCGTCGGGCGCCCGCAGAACGTCCGGAGGTAGCGATCCATCTCGGCGGCAAATTCCGGATCGTGCTGCGCCGCCAGGTACGCGGCCTCCAGCTCGTCGAGCGCCGGCACCAGGGTCTCGGGCACGAACCGGCCGCCGTAGTCGCCGAACCACCCCGTCGCCGCGGTACGAAGCTCGGTCTGCGCGGGCGCCGTCATCGCTGCATCCCCCTCGTCGGACTCGCGGCCTGGTGGGCCGCGTTCCAGGTGTTCACGCGCGCGACGAACGCGCGGATCTTGCCGGGATCCTTCTCGCCATCCGTCTCGACGCCGGAGGCCACGTCGACCGCGTAGGGCCGCGCCTGGCGGATCGCCTCCTCGACGTTGTCCGGGGTCAGGCCGCCGGAGAGGATGACCGGCCCCGCTTCGCGCGCCCGCAGGGCGAGCTGCCAATCGAAGGTCTGCCCCGACCCGCCGGGTGCTTGCGCCCCGGGCACGTGCGTATCCAGCAGGAAGCCGGCGACCCGGTACCGCCCCAAACCGGCGAGGCTTTCCGGCCCGCGCACCTTGATGCTCTTGATCACCGGCAGCGCGAAGGCGGCGCATCCCTCGGGGGTCTCCGCGCCGTGCAGCTGCAGCCCGTCGAGGCCGACGAGCGAGGCGATCTCCCGGACTTTCTCCGGATCCTCGTCCACGAACACGCCGATCTTGCTCACGAACGGCGGCAGGGCCCGCGCGATCTGGCGCGCTACTTCCGGCGGCACGTACCGGCGGCCCGGCCGCCAGAAGTTCAGGCCGACGGCGTCGGCGCCGGCGTCCACGGCCGCGAGCGCGTCGGGCAGGCGGCGGATGCCGCAGATCTTGACGCGGACAAACTCACTCATCCTCGCCGGTCCTACGGGCGCCGGTTGCGGCCGCGGCGGGCGCGCCGTCGCGCATTTCGTGGAAGTAGTCCATTCCCATCTGCGCGAGGCAGAGGTTGAGCGTCGTCTGCGCCTCGCGGCGCGCGACCCGGCTGCCTTCAACGACAATCTCGCGCACCCGATCGGGCCGGGCCTCCCACACCGCCCGCCGCTCGCGGATCGGCTCGAGAAACTCGTTGATCGCGCGCACGAGGCGCTTCTTCACCTCCACGTCGCCCACGGTGCCCTTGCGATAGCGCTCCTTCAGCCCCTCGATTTCGGCCTTGTCCTTGTTGAACGCGTCGTGGTAGATGAACACCGGGTTGCCTTCGACGTGCCCCGGATCGGTCGGGTGGATGCGCGTCGGGTCGGTGTACATGCTCATCACTTTGCGCCGCACCGTCTCCGCGTCGTCCGCCAAGTCGATCGTGTTGCCGATTGACTTGCTCATCTTGGCCTGCCCGTCGGTGCCCACAAGCGTGCCGACCCGGCCGATGATCGTCTCCGGCTCCGGAAACACCGGCCCGTACAGCTCGTTGAAGCGGCGCGCGGTCTCCCGCGTCACTTCCAGATGGCTCGCCTGGTCCTTGCCGACCGGGACGGCGTCGGCGCGCACCATCAGGATATCGGCGGCCTGCAGCACCGGGTACGTCAAGAGGCCCACCGTCGCGGTCTCGAGCTTCAGGTCGCGCATGACGTCCTTGAGCGACGGCACGCGCTGCAGCCGCGGCACCGTCGTCAGCATCGAGAAGATGAGGTGGAGCACCGCCACCTCGGGCACGAGGGACTGCACGTAGATAGTGCTCTTCCCCGGATCGATGCCGATGCTGAGATAGTCGAGGAGCAGCTGCTGGATGTTGGGGCCGATCTCCCGGCTGCGCTCCGCCGCGGTCGTCAGCACGTGGTAGTCCGCGACGATGAAGAAGCACTCGTATTCATCCTGCAGCCGCAGCCGGTTCTCGAGCGAGCCGACGTAGTGGCCGAGGTGCAGCCGGCCGGTCGGCCGGTCGCCGGTGAGTATCCGCCTCTTGCCGTGCCGCGTCGTCATGGTGCCTCCTCGTTGGCGCCCAGGAGCTCGCGGACCCGCGCGCCGGGATCGGCCGCCCGCATCAGCGCGGTGCCGACCAGGATCGCGTCCACCCCGAGCCGCTCCATCTCCGCGACGTCCCCGCGGCGCTCGATGCCGCTCTCGGCCACGACGGTCACGCCGGCCGGCACGCGCGGCCGGAGGCGCCGTGTGACCTCGAGCGAGGTCTCGAGCGTGTCCAGGTTGCGGTTGTTGATGCCGACGAGCGGGGCGCGGACCGCGAGGGCCGCGTCCAGCTCCGCCTCCGTGTGCGCCTCGGCGAGCGCGGCCATCCCGAGCTCCGCGGCGAGCGCCCCGAGATCCGCCAAGGCGCTCGCGCCCAGCACCGCGGCGATCAGCAGGACCGCGTCGGCGCCGATCGCCCGCGCCTCGTAGACCTGGTAGGGATCGACGGTGAAGTCCTTGCGTAAGACCGGAACCTCCACGGCGCCGCGGACGCGCACCAGGTGCTCGTCGGCGCCCGCGAAGAACCGCGCATCGGTCAGCACCGAAACCGCCGATGCCCCCGCGGCCGCGTACGTCCGCGCGATTCCAACCGGATCGAACTCCGCCCGGATCGTGCCCGCGGACGGCGACGAGCCCTTGACCTCGGCGATCAGGCGCGCCGGGCCCCCGGGCGTGCGGCGCAGCGCATCGTGGAACGGCCGGGCAGGCGGGGCGTCGGCGGCCCGCCTGCGCATTTCCGCGAGCGGCATCCGCCGCACGCGGCCGGCCAGTTCCTCGCGCTTATGCGCCACGATCCGGTCGAGCACGCCCATCTTCCCGGCTACCCGAACTTCGTCCGCAGGCGGAGCGCCTCGAGCCGCTCGTAGGCCCGTCCCGCCTCGATGCTCTGCTGCGCACGCCCGACGCCGTCCTCGATCGTCTCCGCGACGCCGGCGGCGACGAGCGCGACGCCCGCGTTGAGGACCACGATGTCGCGCCGCGGTCCGCGCGCGCTGCCGTCCAGGATCGCGACGGCCATCGCCGCGTTTTCCTGAGGGGAGCCCCCGCGCAGGTCTTCGAGCGCCGCGCGCCTGAACCCGAACTGCTCGGGCGCGATCGTGTACGTCCGCACCGCGCCGCCTTCGACCTCGGTGATCTGGGTCGGAGCGCACAACGTGATCTCGTCCATGCCGTCGAGGCCGTGCACGACGAACGCCCGGTCCGCGCCCAGCAGCGCGTGCACCCGGCCCATCACCTCGGTGTGCGCGGGGCTCGGCGCGCCCTGCAGGTACCGCCGCGCGCGGGCCGGGTTCGTCAGCGGACCGAGGATGTTGAACACGGTGCGGATCCCGATCTCGCGGCGCGGCGGCATCGCGTACTTGAACGCGGGGTGAAACCGCGGCGCGAACAAGAAGCCGAAGCCCACCTCGTCGATGCAGGTCTGGACGACCTCGGGCGAGGCTTCGAGGTTGATGCCGAGCGCCTCGAGCACGTCGGCGGCGCCGCTCTTGCTGCCGACGGCGCGGTTGCCGTGCTTGGCGACGTGGCCGCCGGCGCCGGCGATCACGAACGCGGAGGTCGTCGAGATGTTGAACGTGTTGAGCCGGTCGCCGCCGGTGCCGACGATGTCCACGAGGTGGTCCGTCCGCGGCGCGATCGGCACCGCGTGCTCGCGGATCGCCCGCGCGAACCCGGTGATTTCCTCGACCGTCTCGCCGCGCATGGCGAGCCCCGTGATGAAGGCGGCGATCTGGGCGGGGGTGGCCTCCCCGTCCATGATCGTGCTCATCGCGGCCTGGGCCTCGGCCTCGGTGAGCGTCTCTTTGGCGGCGATCTTCGCGATCGCGGGCCGCAGCGGCATGTCCCTACCTCGCTTCGGCCGGCCGGCGTGCGGCGGCCGCGCCCGGTTTTGATTTCGCCGTCAGGCGGTCTGCCGGCATGGGCGGCAGCGTGCCGGCGAGCCCGGGCGGCGCCTGCCCCCGTGCGATCGCCAGGAAGTTGCGGAGCATCGCGTGGCCGTATTCGGTCAGCACCGACTCCGGATGGAACTGCACTCCTTCGACGATCGCGGAGCGGTGCCGCACGCCCATGATCACGCCGTCCTCGGTGCGGGCGGAGATCTCGAGCGTCTCCGGCAGGCGATCGGGATCGATGACCAGCGAGTGGTAGCGCGTGCCGGTGATCGGCGTCGGCAGGCCGGCGAAGATCGCGCGCCCGTCGTGGTGGATGCGCGCGGTCTTGCCGTGCACGGGCGCCCCGCCGCGGACCACGAGCCCGCCGCAGGCGGCCCCGATGCATTGGTGGCCGAGGCAGACCCCGAGGATCGGCACGCGTCCGGCCAGCGCCTGGACGAGCGGCGCGCTCACCCCCGCCTCCGCCGGCGTGCATGGGCCGGGGGAGATCACGATCGCCTCCGGCGCGAGCGTCTTGATCTCGCCGACCGTGACCGCGTCGTTGCGGCGGACCTCGAGCATCTCGCCGAGCTCCCCGAGGTACTGCACGAGGTTGTACGTGAACGAGTCGTAGTTGTCGATCACCAAAATCATCGCCGTCTCCTCAGGCCGGCGGCCGGCCGGCCGTCACCGCACTCATGCCTACAACCCGCGCCGCGCCATCTCGAGCGCGCGGACCAGCACCTTGGCCTTGTTGACCGTCTCGTCGTACTCCGCGGCCGGCTCCGAGTCGGCCACGATGCCGCCGCCCGCCTGCACGTAGGCCGCGCCGCCCCGCAGCGCGAGCGTGCGGATGGCGATGCAGGTGTCGAGCGCCCCGCCGAAACCGGCGTAGCCGACCGCGCCCGCGTAGGGGCCGCGCGTCGTCGGCTCGAGCTCGTCGAGGATCTCCATCGCGCGCACCTTCGGGGCGCCGCTCACCGTGCCGTGGGGGAACACCGCCCGCAGCACGTCGAACGCGTCGAGCCCCTCCCGCAGGCGGCCCTCCACGAGGCTCACGATGTGCATCACGTGAGAGTAGCGTTCGACCGTCATCAGTTCGGGCACGCGCACCGTGCCGTAGCGGGCCACGCGGCCGACGTCGTTGCGGGTGAGGTCGACCAGCATCACGTGCTCGGCCCGCTCTTTCTCGCTCCCGAGCATCTCCTGCTCGAGCCGCCGATCCTCGTCGTCGTCGAGACCGCGCCGCCGCGTGCCGGCGATCGGCCGCATCTGGATCCGGTCGCCTTCGAGGCGCACCAGCAGCTCCGGCGAGGCGCCCACGAGCGTCGCGTCCTCCCCGCCGGCCCCGCCGAGATAGAACATGAACGGCGACGGGTTGATCGCCCGCACGGCGCGGTAGACCGCGAACGGGTCGAGATCGCCGACGTCGGCGGCAAACCGCTGCGAAAACACGATCTGAAACGCGTCCCCGGCGTGGATGTACTCCCGGCACCGCGCGACCCCGGCGAGGTAGCGTTCGCGGGTCATGTTGGAGCGGAGGCGCAGCGGCGGGTACGGTCCGCCGGCCGGCATCTCCGGCATCGGCGCGCGCAGCAGGTCGATCCACCGCCCGATCCGTTCCTGAGCCTCGCGGTAGGCCGCCTCCGCGCCGCCGTCCACGCAGGCGTTCGCGACGATGCGGATGCGGTGGCGGACGTGGTCGAAGATCACCACGGTGTCGGCGAGGGCAAGGCTCATAATCGGCAGACCGTAATCGTCGGGAGGCTGGTGCGGCAGGCGTTCGATCGTGCGGATCAGATCGTATCCGAAGTACCCGACCAGGCCGCCGTAAAATCGCGGCAGGGTCGGGTCGGCGACCGGACGGTATCGCCCGAGCACGTCGCGCGCGGCGGCGAGCGGGCTTTCATCGAGGCGGCGGATGGCGCCGCCCTCCTCGATCTCGACGCGGTCCCGAAAGGCGCGCAGGACGAGCCGCGGCGCGGCGCCGAGGAACGAGTAGCGGGCGATCTTCTCGCTGCCTTCCGCGCTCTCGAGCAAGAACGGGTACGGCAGGTGCCGGATCCGGAGAAACGCCGAAATCGGCGTGTCGAGGTCCGCCATGATCTCGCACGAGACCGGCACGAGATTGCCCTCCCGCGCACGGCGGTCGAACTCGGTGACGGTGGGCGCGAGGGTGCGGGCGGCGTTCACGAATTGTCGCTCCGCGATCCGGCTCCGCGCGGCAACGGCAGGTGCTGCTCGGTGCGCGGCGACAGCTTGAGGCGCGCCCGGCGAGCGTCGTCGAGGAGCGCGTCGAGCTCGCCGCCGTCCGCCAGCGCGGTCTCGAGCCGGTCCAGCCGCCCGCGGAACGCCCGCAGCGCGTCGACGATCTCGCGGCGGTTGAGCCGGCAGATCTGCGCCCACATCGACACGGGGCTGCCGGCGACCCGCGTCGCGCCGAGGAACGACGGGCCGGCGGCCGCGGTCTCGCCCTCCGCCGCGCCCATGAGCGCCGCGGCGAGGAGATACGGCAGGTGGCTCACCCGCGCGACGGCCCGGTCGTGGGCGTCGGGATCCATGACGATCGGTCGGGCGCCGAGCGACCGCGCGAGCGCGGCGATGCGGTCCGCGGCGGTCGGGTCGGTCTTCGGAGTGCGCGTGATTAGATAGACGGAGCCTTCGAATAGATCCTCCGCGGCCGCGGCGATGCCCCGGCCTTCGTTGCCGGCCATGGGATGCCCGCCCACGAACAGGGCGCCCCGGCTCGGGTCGAGCGCCCCCTCGATCTCACGCACGATCGAGCCCTTCACGCTGGCGACGTCGGTGACGATCGCACCCGCGCGGAGATACGGCAGCACTTCGCGCGCCATCGAGACCACCAGTTCGGGCGGCGTCGCCAGCACCACGAGGTCGGCGCCGGCCACGCCGTCGACGGGATCGGTCGTGCCGCGGTCGATCGCGCCGCGCGCCCGCGCCGCGCCGATCGTCTCCGACACCCGCGCCACGCCGACCACCTCGCGCGCGAGGCGCCGCCGGCGCATGGCCATCCCCAGCGAGCCGCCGATCAGGCCCACGCCGATGACGGCCGCGCGGTTGAACGACGCCATCGGCCCTACATCCTCCGCCCAACGGCGAGCGCGATGCCGTCGAGGTCCTGCATCAAGAGGCCGAACGCCTCCGGCGTCAGCAGGTGCGGGCCGTCGCAAAGCGCGTGATCCGGCTCCGGATGCACTTCCACCAAGAGGCCGTCCGCGCCCGCGGCGACGCCGGCGCGCGCCATCGGGATGACGAGACGCGACTTACCGGGCCCGTGGCACGGATCGACGACGACCGGCAGGTGCGTCAAGGTCTTCAGCACCGGCACCGCGGTGATGTCGAGCGTGTAGCGCGTGTAGTTCTCGAAGGTGCGGATGCCCCGCTCGCACAGGACCACGTTGGGGTTGTCCTCGGCCATGATGTACTCGGCGGCGAGCAACAGCTCTTCGATCGTGGCGCTCGGCCCGCGCTTCAACAACACCGGACGGCCCGAGCGGCCGGCGTCGCGCAACAGCGGGTAGTTCTGCATGTTGCGGGCGCCGATCTGCACCATGTCGGCGTACTCGAGCACCAGTTCGAGCTGATGGTGGTCCATCGCTTCGGTGACGAGCGGCATTCCGGTCTCCGCGCGCGCCTCGGCCAGGATCTTGAGGCCCTCCTCTTCGAGCCCCTGGAACGAGTACGGCGACGTGCGCGGCTTGAACGCGCCGCCGCGCAGGATCTGGGCGCCCGCGGCCTTGACCGCGCGCGCCGTCTGCATCGTCTGCCCGCGGGTTTCGACCGTGCACGGGCCCGCCATCACGACGACGCGGCCCCCGCCGATCGCCACGTCCCGCACCCAGACGACCGAGTCCTTGCCGCCGTGAAACTCTCGGTGGACGAGCTTGTATGGCTGCAGGATGCGGACCACCCTCTCGACGCCCGGCAGCGTCTCGAGGCTCTCGCGCAGCAACTCCTTCGTGTGGCTGTCCCCGATCACGCCGATGACCGTGCGCTCGACGCCCTCCATGATGTTGGTGCGGAGGCCGGCTTCCTCGATATGCTGCGCCACCGCGTCGCGCTCGGCCCGGGTATGTCCCGGCTGCATCACCACAATCATCGCGCTCCGCCTCCCCTGTAAATACGCAAGCCCCCCGTCCCTTCGGGACGGGAGGCTCAAGAGAACCCCCGCGGTACCACCCCACTTCCCCGGTTCGAACCGGGGCCCTCGGCGGGACGGAGCCGCCGCACGAACGGCACGCTCGATCCCGGCCTCCGGATTACGGCGGAGGGTTCCGGCGGCGACTACTCAGCGGGCTCCGCCGCCTTTCGTGCCGCCCCTCACGGGTCCATTCGGTCCGGGCGCCCGTCCCGCGCTCTCACCGCACGCCGCGCGGGTCGCTCAAATCGTGCTGCCCGGCCTACTCTTCCCGGTCATCAGGTTTGGCACGCCCTATAGTACCACTACGGTTCCGAGAGTCAATATCGGGCGGCGCCGTCGGTATAATCGAGCTTTCGCTTAGGCCTCGGACGTACGCACCAACCGCCGGCAGGCCGCGGTCGCAGGCTGGCGAAGGCTCCCGCGACCGGCGATCGCACCACCGCGGAGGCGGGCTATGGCGAGTGTCGACCACGTCAAGCTGCGGCTGATCCAGGCGTCGAAGGCGCTCTTCGAGGCCGGCGTCATGTCGCACAGCGGGCACGGCAACATGTCGGCGCGCGTCGACGCGGACCGCATCGTGATCACCTCGGCCGGAACGATGCGCACGCTGACGCCGGAGGACTTCGCCGTCGTCACGCTCGGCGGCAAAGTCGTCGAGGGCCGGCTGGATCCGGTGGCGGCCGAGATCGTCGGCATGCACGCCGGCGTCTACCGGACGCGCGACGCCGTCGGCTCCGTGATCCACACCCATTCGCCCGCCGTCACGAGCTTCGCGGTCGCGAATAAGCCGCTGCCGAACGCCTACGAGGCGATGCTGCGATTCGGGTTCGCCGGCGAAGTGCCGGTGGCGCCGTGGGCGCCGCGCGGCTCCAAGGAATCGGTCGCGAACATCGTCGACCAGATGCGCGGCCACCCGGAGTCGCCCGCGGTGCTGCTCGGCAACCACGGTCTACTGGCCTTCGACGACGATCCGCTCAGCACCGTGCGCCTCATCGTCGTCATGGAAGAAGGCGCGGAAGCGGTCATCGGGGCGCGGACGCTCGGCGGCGAGAAACCGTTCCCGCACGGCGCGTTCGAATGGGAGCGCGCGCACATGGCGGAGCACGGGTCGCGGCGCTAGAGGATCAGGTGCAGATCTCCGAACTCATGCCATAGATAGCCGGCCTCGAGGGCGGCGCGATAGGCGCGCTCGAGGTGCGCGCGACCCGCAAACGCGGTCAGCATCGCGAGATGCGACGCCCGCGGCTCGTGGAAACCGGTAAGCAGGCCGTCCACCGTACGGATGCCCCGCGCCGGCGTGACGATCAGATCCGTCCACCCCTCCGACGCGCGGACCCTGCCCCGCGGGTCCGACGCACTCTCGAGCGCCCGCACGACGGTCGTCCCGACCGCGACGACGCGTCCGCCGGCTTCGCGCGCCGCGTCGATCGCCGAGACGGTCTCCGCCGGAACCCGGTACCACTCCTCGATCGGGGGCTCGTCGCGCTCGAGGCTCGCCACGCCCGTGTGGAGCGTGATGCGGGCGAGCCCGATCCCCCGCGCGGCCGCGCGCGAGAGGACCGCCGGGGTGAAGGCGCGGCCGGCCGAGGGCATCTCCGCCGATCCGGGCTCCCGCGCGTAGACGGTCTGATACGCCGCCAGCGGCCACTCGCCGCGCACGTAAGGGTACGCGATCGGCCGTCCAAATCGGCGGAGATACTCCAGCGTCGGCTCGGGGAGGCGCAGCCGCGCGATCGAGAGGCGTTCCGAACCGGGATACGGCGCGAGAATCCGGGCGCTGCCGCCGGCGGCGAGCATCAACACGTCACCGGCCTCGACGCGCGTCTGCCGGGCTTCGACGATCCAGAGCGAGGCGGTCAGGGCCGTCGAGAGGTGCAGCGCCACCGGAGCGCCGCCGGACGCGCGGCGAGCCGCGAGCGCCGCCGGCAAGGTAGCGGAGTCGTTCACGACCAGGAGATCGCGCGGCGCCAGCAGGTCGGGAAGATCTGTGAACCGCCGGTGGATGATGCGGTGGCCGTCCCGGTGGGTGACGAGCAGGCGCACCTCGTCGCGCAGCAGTCCGCGCGCCTCGGGCGGCTTGTGCGCCTCGAGTTCGGGAGGCAGGACGAACTCCGGCAACCCGGATGGCGCCCTCGGCGGCGCCGTCCGAACGGACATCGCCTCGGACAGCGTCGCTACCGGCGTCATGCGACCGGCTCCGGCACACGCCCGTCGATCAGCTGCTGTGCGACAAACCGGCCGGATTCGGCGGGCTCCTCTTCGACCAGGCGCACAAACGCGGGCGCCGGCACCGCCGGCGACGGCAGGCGCGACAGATCTACCCCGGGCTCCGCGTCCCGGTGCATCCGCGTATTCATCTCGCCCGGATCGACGACGTAGACCCGGACGCCCGTGCCGGCCAGTTCGGCCGCGAGGATGCGGCTCAAATGCTCCAGCGCGGCCTTGCCGGCGCCGTAGCCGCCCCAGCCGGGATAGGCTTCCACTCCCGCGTCCGATGTGACGTTGAGAATCACGCCGCGCCCGCGGGCCTTCATCTGCGGCAGCACAAGCTGCGTGAACCGGAGCGGCGCCGTCACGTTGACGCGGAGCGTCTGTTCGAAGGCGCGCGCATCCAAGGCCTCGAGCCGCGGCATCGGGCTTCCGCCGAGCGCCGAGGCGTTGTTCACCAGCACGTCGATGCGCCCGAACCGCGAGAGGCCGAGCCACACGAGGCGCTCGGCGTGTTCCTCGTCCGCCACGTCGCCGGGCACGGCGAGCACGTCGGGCCGGCGGCCGTCCGGACCGCGGGATGCCCGGAGGTCCGAGGCGGCCTGTTCAAGTGCCTCGGGGTCGCGCGACGTCAGGATCAGGCGCGCGCCGCGGACGGCGAAGAGGCGCGCGATCTCCCGCCCGAGCCCGCGCGAGGCGCCGGTAATCAGCACAACCGCATCAGCGATCTGCATGGGGGATGCCTCCCGTCGGCTGTCCTGGATGCAGTGTGCGCTTCCGCGAACGCGGGGAACCCGCACCGAAGCGCAGCGGACTGCGTGACGTTGGGACAGCGGGGATCCTGTCCCCACGCACAGGGGCCGATCGAACGCCTCGGCTTCACCGAGAGGGAGCGCGCGCCGGCGCGGGGCGGCGCCTAGCCGCGATCGAGGAGCCCGCGCTTGGCCGCTTCGGCGACCGCCTGGGCGCGGGTGCCGGCACCCAGCTTGTTCATGATCGAGCTGACGTGGAATTTGACCGTGCGTTCGGTGATCCCCAACGACCGTGCGATCTGCTTGGTCGACCGCCCGGCCGCCACTTCGCGGAGGACCGTGCGCTCCCGGCCGCTCAGGATCGTGGTGCGGCGCGGCGAGCGCACGTGCCCGAGGACTTTGGCCGCGACGGGCGAGGCCAGGTAGGAGCCGCCGGCCTGCACCGCGCGGATCGCCCGCGTGATTTCCTCGACGGACGCGCCCTTCAGGACATAGCCGCGCGCGCCCGCCTGTACCGCGCCCAGCACCCGTTCGTCCGTATCGTACGCGGTCAGCACGATGATGCCGGCAGCCGGCAGCACCGCCGCGAGCTTCGGAATCGCCTCGATCCCGCCGAGGCCGGGCAACTCCAGATCGAGGAGCACGACCTCCGGACGGGCCGACGGCGCGAGCCGCAGCGCGTCCTCGGCCGAGCCGGCCGCACCCACGATCCGGATGTCCGGCTCGTCCTCGAGCGCCGCGACGAGGCCCTCACGCACGACCGGGTGGTCGTCGACGATGAGGACCCTGATCACCGGCGCGCCCCCGACGGCTCAGGCACCGCGGCGAGGCGGCCCGCCGGTACCGCGACCGCGACCGTCGTGCCCCGGCGCGGCGAACTCGACACGCGGAAACGGCCGCCGAGCAGCTCCGCGCGCTCGCGCATCCCGACCAACCCGAGCCGTCCCGCCGGGACCGCCCGCGGCGTGAAGCCCCTGCCGTCGTCATGGATCGACAGCCGGATGCCGCGGGAGGTGCTGGACAGCGTCACCGCCACCTCGGTGGCGTTCGCGTGGCGCCGCACGTTGGTGAGGGCTTCCTGCGCAATGCGGAACAACTCCGGCTCTACGGGCTGCGGCACCGGACGGCCGCCGGCCGTCCGCACGTGCACGCGCACGCCCGTCTCCGCGGTCACCGCGCGGCCGAGCGCGGCGAGGGCCTCCGGCAGCGGGGTACCGGCGCCCGGCGCGGCGCGGAGGTTGAGAACCGAGCGGCGCGCCTCCTCGAGCCCGGCGCGCGCCACCTCGAGGGCGCGTCCGACACGCGCCTTCGCCCGCTCCGGGTTCGCGTCCGCCGCGCGGACGGCGCCCTCGAGCTGCAGCGCGATCGCGGTGAGCGACTGGGCCAGAGTATCGTGAATCTCGCGGGCGATCCGCGTGCGCTCCTCGGCGCGCGCGAGGCGCGCGCTGCGCTCCGCAAGCCGGGCGCGTTCGATCGCGATGCCCACCTGGTAGCCGATCGTGGAGAGCAGCCGCAACTCTACGGCGGTGAGGCGCCGCCAGGCGGGCCCGGTCACGTTCATGATGCCGAGCGGGCGCTCCTGAAAGTACAGCGGGATGCTGGCGTGGTACGCCAGACCGCGCGTCAGCTCGGTGGCCTGCTGCCGGACCGCGGGGCGCAGCCGGCTGCACTCGATGACGTCGATGTTCTTGGGCGTCAGTTCACCTTCGCGGAACGCCTCGATGCACCAGCACGAGCGCCCGGCCATGCGGACCGGCTTTCGGAGGTACGGCGGGAGGTGCCGGGCCGCGGCGTTATACCAGCGGCCGGATTCGGGATCGATCAGCCACACCCAGCCGGTGCGGAGGCCGAGGAGATCGGCCACCATCGAAAGCGTGCGGTCGAGCGCGCGCTCGACGTCCGGCGCGCTGTTGAGGGCCTCGGCGATCGACGCCAGCACGCGCAGCTCGCGGACGTGGCGGATGTCGGTGGGCGGCACCGCGGCGGCCGGCCGGCGGGCGGCGGTCGAGCGCTTCCGGCGGACCGCCGGGGGCGTCAGCCGATCGCCACCATCCGCTCGACGGCGCGGGCCGCGCGCACGCGGATCTCCTCGGGCACCTCGACCGCGTACCGCATCTGCCGCAGCGCCTCGAGCGTGTCTTCGAGCGTGATCTGGTTCATGTGCGGGCACCGGACGCTGCAGAGCCGCAGCATCTCCTTGCCCGGGTTCGCGGCGGCGACGTTGTCGCCCATCGCGCACTCGGTCAGCAGCAGATACCGCCGCGCCGGAGACCGCTCGACGAACCGCACCATCGCGGTGGTGCTCCCGGAGAAGTCCGCCGCCGCCACGACTTCGGGACTGCACTCGGGGTGGGCGAGCACGACGGCGTCGGGGAACTGCCGGCGCACGTCCACGATGTCGCCGACCGTGAACTTCTCGTGCACCTCGCAGCGGCCGCCCCAGCCGACAAGCGACGCGCCGGCCGTCGGGGAACCCGCGGGGCTCACCGGCGCCGCGGCGCCGCCCGGCTGCGCGATGATGATGCGCCGTCCGGTCTCCCGCGCCACGTTGCGCGCGAGGTATTCGTCCGGGAGGAAGATGACGGCGCCGCTGCCGAGCGAGTTGACCACGGCCGCCGCATTGCTCGACGTGCAGCAGACGTCGACTTCCGCCTTGACGTCGGCGTAGGTGTTGACATACGCGACGACGGGCACGCCGGGGAACCGCGCGCGCAGCGCGCGGACGTCGGCCGCCGTAATGCTGGCCGCGAGCGAGCAGCCGGCGCGCTCCGAGGGCACGAGCACCGTCTTGCCCGGATTGAGGATCTTCGCGGTCTCCGCCATGAAGCGCACGCCGCAGAAGACGATAACGGACTTGTCGGTCTTCGCGGCCTGCCGCGACAGCTCGAGCGAGTCGCCGGTGTAGTCTGCGATCGAGTAGTACAGCGCGGGCTCCATGTAGTTGTGGCCGAGGATCACGGCGTCGCGCTCGGCTTTGAGGCGGTTGATCTCGTCCGCGAGCTCCGCCTTATACCGCAGCTCCACGTCCGGCACGACGTCGTGGAGCCGGTCCTTCAGGCGTTCGTACAAGAGCGTGGACGCGGGCATCGTCTGCTCCTTTACCTCTCCCTCGCCGTGGCGGGGGCGGCGGTGTCGAGCTCGAGGCTGATGTCGAGGGCGCGAACCGAGTGGGTCAGCGCGCCCACCGAAATGTAGTCGACGCCGGTCTTCGCGATCTCGGCGACGGTGTCCAGATTCACGCCGCCGGAGGCTTCCAGCGGAACGCGGCCCGCGGCCAGCCGCACGGCCTCCCGGATCCGTGCGACGTCCATGTTGTCGAGCAGAATGCGGTCCGGTGCGAGGCCCAGCGCCTCGCGCAGCTCGTCGAGCGTACGGACCTCTACCTCAACCGGCACGCCGGCGGGCGCATTCGCGCGGAAACGCCGCACCGCGGCGGTGATGCCGCCCGCGGCCGCGACGTGGTTCTCCTTGATGAGCCCCATGTCGAAGAGGCCGAAGCGGTGGTTGGTCCCGCCGCCGAGCCGCACGGCGAGCCGGTCCAGCACACGCAGACCGGGCGCGGTCTTCCGCGTATCGAGAACGACGGCGCGCGAGCCTTCCACGGCGCGCACAAACGCCCGGGTCATCGTCGCGATCCCGGACAACCGCTGCAAGAAATTGAGCGCGACGCGCTCGCCGCTCAGCAGCGCCCGCGCCGGTCCGTCCACCGTGCCGATCAGGGTGCCGGGCCGAACGTCCCGGCCGTCGTGCACGATCGGGCGAACCGCGGCGCGCCGGTCGAGCGCCGCAAACACCGCCGACACCGCGCCCCAGCCCGCAATCACGCCGGCCGCCTTGACGATGAACCGGCCGTGCGCGACCGTCCCATCGGACACCACGGCGTCGGTCGTGACGTCCCCGCGGCCGAAATCCTCAGCCAACGCGCGCCGCACGATCGAGGCAATCTCTTCCATGTCGGCGGATGGAGAGGTGGCGGTCGGATCTGCGATTGGCTGCGCCATGATCAGTCCTTTGGGGAGCACCGCGGCGCGGTGCGCCGACGAACGGCGCCCGGGCACCACGTTCCCTCTTCGAGAAACGCCGCCGTGGCGCCGATTATTGCCCCGGGCGGACGTCCAGGAAGGTACTCTGGTAGGTAGCCCCCTCGCCGATGTCGGTGTACCGGTCGGAGCATAGCAGATTGACCGTGCCGTGACGCGCCTCGCCGCTCGGACGCTGGCCGGGAACCAGCACGACCCCGGCCGGCACCTCGTCGCTGACGCGCAGCATCAAGCCGACGGCGCCCCGGTCGTTGTAGAGCTCCACCGCATCCCCTTCGCGCAACTTTCGGCGATCGGCGTCGGAGGGATGCAGAATCGCCACCGGCGGCCCCTGGCGGCGGCGAAGCCGTTCGTTTCCTGAAAACGCGGTATGGGCTTGATAGTAACCGGGCGCGGTCAGGAGGCGCAGTGGCCAGCGGGCCGCGTCCGCCGCCTCGCCGGCGTCGGGCGCCCAGTCCGGCATCGGCGGCAGGCCGCGCGCCGCAAGATGGGACGAGTAGAACTCCAGCTTGCCGGACGGCGTCGCGAACCGCTGGCCGCCGCCGTTCGCCTGGATCTTGATCGGGCCGGCGCCGCGCACGGACGTGGGGTCGACCGCCGCGGCCGGCCCCTCCGCGCGGCTCCACAGCGTGCGCAGCAGCTCGTCGGTCGTCATCGAAAAAACCGCGTCGCGCAGGCCGAGGCGGCGGGCGAGCTCCTGCGCCAGCCTCACGTTCGGCCATGCCTGGCCGACCGGCTCGAGCGCGCGCGGCCCGAACTGCACGTAGTAGGCGCCGTACGCGCGGTAGAAGTCCTCGGTCTCGAGGAAGGTCGCCGCCGGCAGCACGACGTCCGCGTATTTGGCGGTGTCCGAGAGAAACGGCGCGTGCACCACCGTGAACAGGTCTTCGCGCGCGAGCCCGCGCCGCACCGCGCCGGCGTCCGGGCACGTCACGGCCGGATTGTTGCCGGCCACGAACAGCGCGCGGATCGGCGGATCGGCGAGCGTCAGCAGCGCCTCGCCGAGGCGCGAGTGGTTGACGCTGCGCACGGTCTCGGGCCCGGAGGGTTTACGGATCGGATCGAGCGAGAAGCCGAAGCTCTGCGACGTGCTGAGCAGCGCGCCGCCGCCCGGCCGCGCGTAGGCGCCGGTGACGCCGGGCAGCAGCGCGACCGCCCGGATCGCCTGGCCGCCCTGAACGCTGCGCGACATGCCCCAGCCCATGCGGATGAACGGAGCGCGGGCGCGACCGTACATCGTCGCGAGTCGCTCGACGTCCGTCGCGCCGATCCCGGTGACCGCTTCGGTGCGCGCCGGCGAAAACCGCGGCAACACCTCGCGCTCGAGGCGCTCGAACCCCGTCGTCTTTCGCGCGAGGTAGTCGCGGTCGCACAACCCCTCGCGAACGAGCACGTGCATCACGCCAAGCGCGAGCGCCGCGTCGGTGCCGATCCTGGGCTGCAGGTGCCAGTCGGCGTGCGCCGCGGTCCGGCTGCGGCGCGGATCGATGACGACCAGCTTGGTCCCCCCGCGGCGCGCCTCCTCAACCTTCGCCCAGAAGTGGACACTGGTCGTCACGAGGTCGGCGCTCCAGGCGATCACGAGGTCCGAGAGATGCACGGACTCGGGATCCGCGCCGCCGACCGGGCCGAGCGTCGCCTCCCAGGCCTCGTCCGAGCACGAGTCGCAGACCGTGCCGGCGACGAGGCGGGTCGCGCCGAGCGCGTGGAACAGCGCCAGCAGCAGGCCGCGGTTGAAGACGCCCTGGTGGGCACTGTAGCAGTAGCCGAGGATGCCGAGCGGCCCGTCTCGCTCGATGATCGCCCGCCACGTCGCCGTGATCTCGTCGAGCGCGGTGTCCCAGCCGACCGGCGCGAAGGCGCCGCTCCCTTTGGGACCCGTCCGGCGCAGCGGCTGCGCGAGCCGCTCCGGCGAGTGCACGATCTCGTGCTCGCGGCTGACCTTGGCGCAGGCGAAGCCCGCCGTGAACGGCTGATCGGGATCGCCCTGTACGCGCGTGATGCGGCCGTCCTCGACGTGCACCAAAAGCGAGCACATGTCGGGACAGTCGTGCGCGCACACGGTCCGAATGACGGTCTTCACGTCCCGCCTCCCGCGGTCGCCCCGCCGCCCGTTCCCGAGGGCGAGGGCGTCCGCCGCCGTCTGACCTCATCATAGTATTGCGCGTAGCGGCGCACGACCTCGTCTTCAGAAACGCCGGTATCGTAGACCGGTGAGACGAGCGGGGCGGCGTGCAGCACCTCGATCAGTACGACCCGCGCGACCCGCCGCGCCAGCGCGGCGCTGAGCCCGTACGTGTCGCGGTAGAACGTCATCGCCCGGTCGAAGAGCGGCCCGCGGTCGAGGATCTCGGCGCGCCCCTTGAAGCGGTACCCCCGCCGGCTAATTGGATCGACGACGTTCACTTCGACCGAGGGGTTATGGGCGAGATTGGCGACGGTGCCCGGGGAGCAGATATCGGCGAAAATCAGATGATCCTCGTCCCAGACGGTGGTCGTGCCCTTCGGCGACAGGTTGGGCGTCCCGTCCGCGCACACCGTGGCGACGAACCCGAGCCGCTGTTCGCGAACCATGCGTTGCATCTCGTCGGTCAGTGCGCCCATGCCGCGCCTCCTCGCTCACCTGCGTCGTTGTCTCTCTATTTATCTCGGAGCGCGACCGCGGTCAATATTCCTAAGCGCACCGGGCGTTCAGGTGCACAGCCGCCTCAGCCGCGGGCCGCGTACAGCCGTTTCAGAACGAAGATCTGCCCGGCGTGGTAGAGATCGTGTGTCGCGATGTCGACGGCCAGATCGATCGTCCGCGTGACCCGCTTCCGCGAGAGCCACGAGGCCATCACCGGCTTGAGGAGGTCGTCGGGCGTGACGGCGGCGAGAGCCGCCGCGACATCCTGATGTGACCGATCAAGCCGGGCGCGCACACGGGCCAGGCCTTCTTCGGTCGGTGGTCCGGCCTGCCAGTCGTCGTCGGCCCGGTACGGCTTCGGATCGCCGGTCAGCCGGAGCGCAACCAGCTCTCGATGGTACGCGAGATGCCCGATCGTCTCGGCAATCGTGTGCTGGTCCGGCGCCGGACGCCAGTTGGCCATCTCGACGGTGACGCCCGCGAGCGCCGGCGCGACCCCGTGCGCGGCAAAGTTGCCGAGTTTGTTCGTCAGCTCGAACCGTTCAGCGATCCAGCTCATGACGTCCATCTGACTCGTCTTCACCCTCCACCTCCACTCCGCAGTGCGGGCCGCCCTATCGGAGCAGCCCGCGACCGAGCAGGTCCAGCGACGCGAGGAACACGATGGCGAGGACGACGCGGCCGAACACCTCGGGATCCAGGCGGTCTTGGAGCGCCATGCCGGACCAGGTACCGATCGCCATCGGCACGCAGCCGATCAGCGCCAGCGCGAGCACGGGACCCGCGTAGAGGCCGAGGTGCGCGTAGCTCGCGACCTGGACGGCGTTGCTCACGAAGAACATGATCGTGAGCCAGAAGACGAAGTCCCGCTTGGCCAGCTGCAGCAGATGGAGATAGCTCGCGAGCAGCGGAGCGAAGATGCCGGTCGCGCCGCCCATGAGCCCGGCCGCGAGCCCGACCAGCGGCGCCGCGCGGCGGCCGGCCCGCTCGGGCACGAGCGCCGTCAGCCGGAACGCGGTCGCGACCACGTAGCCGAGCGCGACGGCGCCCACGAGGATCGACAAGTGCCGCGGGTCGAGCAGCTTGATGGCGGCCGCGCCGGCGACCGTACCGACGACGAGGCCCGCGATCGCCAGCATGAGGTGCGTGCTGGCGGGGCTCGCCGAGCCGCGGCTTACCATGATGACGTTGCTGAGGAGCGTCGGGATCGCGATCATCGGGACGGCCGCGCGCGGCCCGATGATCGCCGACAAGAGCGGGATGCTGACGAGCGGAAATCCGAAGCCGATCGCGCCCTTCACCGTCGACGCGCCCGCGATCACCACCAGGATCAGGAGCAGCTGCGGGAGGTCGGGCATCAGGCGCCGGTGAGCGCACGGAGCGTCTCTTCGAAACCCGGAAACGACGTGCGGATGCAATCGGTGTCGTCCACGGTCACGGGCGCCTCCGCCCGGAGGCCCGCGACCGCCAGCGCCATCGCGACCCGGTGGTCTCCGCCGCTCGCCGCGCGGCCGCCGCGCAGCTTCGGTACCCCGCGGATGGCAAGCCCGTCCGGCTGCGCCTCGATCCGCGCGCCGATCCCGCCGAGCTCGCGCGTCAGCGCCGCGATTCGATCGGACTCCTTCACGCGCAGCTCAGCGGCGTCACGGATCACCGTCTCGCCGTCCGCCACGCTCGCGGCGACGGCCAGCACCGGCAGCTCGTCGATGAGCCGCGGGATCAGCGCGCCGCCGATCGCCGTCCCGTGCAGCGCGGCGGCGCGGACCGTCACGTCGCCGGCCGGTTCGCCCGCCTCGTCGCGCCGGTTGGCGATCTCGACCGCGGCCCCCATCGCCCGCAGCACGTCGAGCAGGCCGGTGCGCGTCGGGTTGAGGCCGACGCCGCGGACGGTCACCGCGGAGCCCGGCACGATCGCGGCCGCGGTGAGAAAGAACGCCGCGGAGGAAATGTCTCCCGGCACGGTGACCGGCGCCGCCGCCGGTTGGGCGGGACCCCTGAGCCGCACCGTGAGCCCGTCGCGCGCCACCGCCACCCCGAAGCCGCTCAGCATACGTTCCGTGTGGTCGCGGCTGAGCGACGGCTCCGTCACCGCGGTCTCGCCGTCAGCGAAGAGCGCGGCGAGGAGGATCGCCGATTTGACCTGCGCGCTCGCGACCGGCGTCGTGTACGCGATGGCCCGCAGACCGCCGCCTTCCACGGTGAGCGGCGCGAGGCGGCCGCCGTCGCGGCCGGAAATGCGCGCGCCCATGCGCCGGAGCGGTTCGGCGATGCGGTCCATCGGGCGGCGCCGGATGCTCGCGTCGCCGGTGAGCGTACTGGGGAACGGCTGGCCGGCGAGGATGCCGGTGAGCAGGCGGATCGTCGTGCCGGAGTTGCCGACGTCGAGGGCGGTCGCGGGCTCGCGGAGCGCCCCGCCGTGTACCACGAGGCGCTCGCCGTCGTCCTCGACATCGACGCCGAGCGCACGCACGCACCGCAGGGTCGCGAGGCAGTCCTCCGCGCGGAGGAAGCCGTCCACGCGCGTCCGGCCCCGCGCGATCGCGCCGAGCAGCACGGCGCGGTGCGAGATCGATTTGTCGCCGGGCACGCGCACGGCGCCGCGCAGCGCGCCGCCCGGCGCGACGACGAGAGGCATCAGGCGCCGGGCTTGGTTACGCCGGCCTTCGCATCGGCCGCCGTGAGGTCCGGACGAAGCCGCTCCGCGCCGCGGAGGTAGACGTGGCGGACCTCGTCCGCGGTCTTCGTGGTGTTCACGAACATCAGCGCGCGCACGCACCGGGGCAGCGCGCCCGGGACCGGAATCTCCTGCGTGCACATGAGCGGCACCTGGTGCCACCCGAGATTCCGCCGCGCGGCCTCGGCCGGAAATACCGCGTTGAGATCCGGAGTCACGGTAAAGACGACGCCGGCGATGTCGTCGGCGTCGACTTGGTTCTGCGAGGCCATCGCCTTCAACATGATGGCCGTCGCTTCGAGAATCGCCGCCTCGGTGTTCGCGTCGGCCGTAATCGCTCCGCGGATGCCGCGAAACCGCATGATCTCTCCTCCGCGGGCGGGCCGCTCCCGGCGCGCCCGCCGCCGCGCGCCGTTGCGCGAGAGCCGGGCCGCGGCGGGCTTCGATGCCCGCGACGCCATCGGCTTGGCGCGGGCGCCGTCGCGCCCGCCGGCACCGTCGCCCGACGCCTGGGCCGCCTGCTTCGCCGCCGCGGCCGCCAGCGCGGCCGCGGCGCGAAGCCCGAGGAGATAGCTCTGCACGCCGAACCCCGCGACCTGTCCCGCCGCCGCGCCGGCGATCATCGAATGGTGGCGGAAGTGCTCGCGCGCGTGAATGTTGGTCACATGCACCTCGACGACCGGAATGCCGATCGCCAGGATCGTGTCCCGCAGGGCGATGCTGGTGTTCGTCAGCCCGCCGGGGTTAAACACGACCGCCGCGTACCGCGCCGGGGCGGTCTGCAGCCGGTCGATCAGCGTGCCTTCGTGGTTGCTCTGGGCGGTCTCGATCTCCACCCCGAGCTCCCGCGCCAGCGCCCGCAGCTCGCGCTCGACGTCCTCGAGCGTCGCCGACCCGTAGAGGTGAGGCTCGCGGCGGCCGAGCAGATTCAAGTTCGGACCGTGCAGAACGAGCACTCTAGCCATCGGCGAGCACCTCCTCGAGCAGTGCCGGCGGCACGTCGTCGCGGACGACCGTCCGGCCGATCGACGCGGGGAGAACGAACCGCAGCCGGCCCTCCCGCGCCTTCTTGTCGAGCGTCATCGCCTGTGCGATCGCGGCCGCGCTGCGCGGCCGGGCCGCGCCAAGCGCGGCCAGAGTGACCGGCAGCCCGGCGCCCTCGAGCAGCGCCGTCTGCTTTTCCAAGACCGCGGGTTCACAGACGCCGAGCCGCACCGCCAGGCGCGCCTCGAGCGTCATGCCGACCGCGATCGCCTCGCCGTGCGTGAGGCCCCGGTAGCCCGCGGCGGCTTCGATGCCGTGCCCGATCGTGTGCCCGTAGTTGAGCACCATCCGCTCGCCGGACTCGCGCTCGTCGGCGGCGACCACACGCGCCTTGTACGCCGCGCAGCGTTCGATCGTGTGGACGAGCGCCGCCGGGCGCCGAGCCATCACGGCGCGCAGGTTCCCGTCCAGGAATTCGAACAAGTCCGCCGCGCCGATCACGCCGGTCTTGACGACCTCCGCCATGCCGGACCGCAGCTGACGCCGAGGCAGCGAGCCGAGCGTCTCCACGTCCGCGACGACGAGCGAGGGCTGGTGCACGGCGCCGATTAGGTTCTTGCCGCGCGGGTGGTCGACCGCGGTCTTGCCCCCGATCGAAGCGTCCACCTGGGCCAGCAGCGTCGTCGGGAGCGCGACCCACCGGATGCCGCGGAGGAACGTCGCCGCCACGAACCCGCCCAGGTCGCCCGCCACGCCGCCGCCGAGCGCGAGGACGGCGGAGCCCCGGTCGAGCCGGGCGTCGATAAGCGCGTCGTAGACCTTCGCGGCCGCGCGCAGACTCTTGCTCGACTCCGACGGCGGCACGGTCACGACCACGACCTCGCGCCCGGCGGCCCGCAGCGCGTCCGCCAGCGGACGGCCGTACCGCTCGTCCAGACGCGGATGCGTGAGCAGGGCGAGGCGCCCGGTGACGCCGGCATCCCGGAGCAGCTCCGGCACCCGGCGGAGGAGCGCCGCACCGATGTGGATGTCGTACCCGCGCTCGCCGAGATCGACGCGAACCCGCCGGTGTGCCGACCCGCCGGACGGCGCGGGGCCGGACGCGCGCGCGCGAACGAATTCGAGCACACGATCGGCGGCTTCTTCGGCCGACACGTCGGATGTGTCCACGACCAGGTCGGCGTCGCGGTACGCCGCGTCCCGCTCGGCGAGCAACCGGCGGACGGTGGATTCGGGATCGCCGCCGAGCATCGGACGGTCCGCGCCGCCGCCGACGCGCGCCAGGATCGTGCGCGGCGACGCGGTGAGCGCCACGATCACTCCGTGACGGCGCAGGTGCCGCATGTTGTCGGGGCGCATCGGCACGCCGCCGCCGGTCGCGATGACGGCGCCTCGGGACGCGCCCGCCTCCGCGACCGCGGCGGCCTCGAGACCGCGAAACACGGGCTCGCCGTCCTCGGCGAAGATGCGGGCAATCGTGCGGCCCGCCCGCGCCTCGATGAGGGCGTCGGTGTCGAGGAAGCGCCGGCCCAGGCGCTCCGCGAGGCGGCGCCCGACCGCGGACTTGCCGGTGCCCATGAACCCGATAAGGACGATGTTGATGACCGCATCCGTATCTGTGTTCGTATGCGAACGACCGTTCGCTACGCTGTGCCGCCCGTGTGCCGCCGCGGCGGGCCGCGCCGGCACGCGCTCACCGCTCCCTTTACCGGTATCGGCCGGCACCGTGCTCACGCGCGCCCTCCCGGGCCGCGCAAAACCCACTCCCGATGCGCGTCATAGGCGACACGCATCTGATCCAAACTATCGCCGCCGAACTTCTCGAGCATCGCGTCGGCCAGCACAAGCGCGGCCATCGCCTCACCGATCACACCGGCCGCCGGAACCGCCGTCACATCGCTGCGAACAACCGCCGCCTCGACACGCTCCTTTGTCACGATATCCACCGACGCAAGCGGGCTGCGCAGCGTGCTCAACGGCTTCATCGCCACGCGCACGACAAGCGGTTCGCCGGTCGTCATGCCGCCTTCCGTGCCGCCGGACTGATTGGTGCGCCGGTAGAAACCGCGGCCGCCCTCGTAGAGGATCTCATCGTGCGCAGACGACCCGGGCAGACGCGCTTCCTCGAAGCCCCGGCCGATCTCGACGCCCTTCATCGCGTTGATCGACATCATCGCCTGGGCGAGCCGCCCGTCGAGCCGGCGATCCCAGTGCACGTACGTCCCGAGCCCGACCGGCACGCCGAGCGCGACGACTTCGAAAACGCCGCCGAGCGTGTCGCCGCGCGCCTTCGCCTCGTCGATGGCGGCGATCATCCGCTGCTCCGCATCGGGATCGGCGCAGCGCAGCGGCGAGGCCTCGGCAACGGCGGGAATCTCTTCGATCCGCGCCGGCCGCTGCGCCGCGGCGATCCCTCCGAGCTCTACGACGTGGCTGAACAGCATCACGCCAAACTGGGCGAGCAGCGTCCGCGCCAAGGCACCCGCCGCGACGCGCGATACGGTCTCGCGCGCGCTCGAGCGTTCGAGCACGCGCCGCACGTCGTCGAAATGGTACTTCAGCGCGCCCGCCAGGTCGGCGTGCCCGGGCCGGGGCCGCGTGAGCGGCGGTTCGTCCTTCCGCCAGTCCTTGTTGCCGATCGCGAGCCCGATGGGGGCCCCGATGGTGGTGCCGCCCATCACGCCGGTGTAGATCTCGGCGCGGTCCTGTTCGATCTGCATGCGGCCGCCGCGGCCGTAGCCGCGCTGGCGTCGCGCCAGCTGCTCGTTGATCCCGTCCTCCGACACCGGAACGCCGGCCGGCATCCCCTCCACGACGACGAGAAGGCCGCGGCCGTGTGATTCGCCCGAGGTCAGAAACCGGAGCATCGTCCTATCGCCCTCCGACCTTCGCCACCGGCGTATCGTCCGCCAGGCCGACCGCGCGCCGCATCGCTCCCGTCGGCGCCGGCCGCCCCGTCCACAGCTCGAACGCGCGCGCCCCCTGATACACGAGCATCGACCGCCCTTCGATCGCACGGCACCCGCGCGCCCGCGCCTCGCGGAGCAGCACGGTCTCGCGCGGCTCGTAGACCATGTCCATGACGGAGAGTCCCTGGTGAAGCACGGCCTCCGGGACCGCCGACTGCGTTCGCTGCGCGCCGGAGCCCACGGTCGTCGCCTGCACCAGGAGCGTCGCGCCGGCGATGCGCGCCGCCGCCGCGCCGTCAAGCGGCACCGCCTCGGCGGCGCCTCCCGGGAGCGCCCGGCGGAGGTCCGCGACCAGCGCGGCCGCGCGATCCCAGTTGCGGTTCGCGATCACGACCGACGCCGC